>JBFXHW010000127.1:0-7837 GCA_050176605.1 Sphingobium sp.
CGAGGGCATTTCGGGCACGGAGGAAGCCTTTACCGACCTCATGAACAAGGAGGCGGCGCGTCTTGGCATGACGGACAGCCAATTCGGCACGAGCAATGGTTGGCCGGACGAGGGGCGGACCTATGTCACGGCGCGCGATCTCGTGAAACTTGCCGCGGCGACGATCGAGGAAACGCCCGATCTCTACAAGCAGTTCTATGCGACGAAATCCTTCACCTGGGGCAAGACGATGGGCGGCGACGAGATCACGCAGGCCAATCGCAATCCCCTGCTGGGCAAGATCGACGGCGCGGACGGCTTGAAGACCGGGCATACGTCCGAAGCGGGCTATGGTTTCACCGGGTCTGCCGAACAGAATGGCCGGCGCCTCGTCATGGTAGTGGCCGGGCTCGACAGCTTCAACGGGCGCATCTCGGAATCAGTGCGTTTCATGGATTGGGGTTTCAAGGCATGGAAGGCGCAACCGCTGTTTCGCAAGGGCACGACCGTGGAAACGGCAGAAGTTCAGATGGGCAGCGCAACCTCCGTCCCGCTGGTTGCGCCGCGCGACCTGGCTGTCACGCTGCCGCGAAGCGCGTCCGGCAGCATCAGCGCCAAGGTGATCTATGA
Organism: Sphingobium sp.; assembly: GCA_050176605.1. Classification (GTDB taxonomy): domain Bacteria; phylum Pseudomonadota; class Alphaproteobacteria; order Sphingomonadales; family Sphingomonadaceae; genus Sphingobium. The sequence goes on from JBFXHW010000127.1 coordinate 610, forward strand.
CGGCCCGATCAAGGCGCCGATCGCCAAGGGTCAACAGATCGCACAGCTTATGATCTCGACCAACGACACCGCGCCTCAAATCATGCCGCTGGTCGCAGGCGAAGCGGTGGACGAGGCAGGATTCTTCGGCCGTTTCTGGAACGGCTTGAAATCCTTGTTCGGGTGAACGGATCGCGCGCATTGACGGGAAGATTCGTAACGCTGGAGGGCGGGGAGGGCGTTGGCAAGTCGACGCAGATTCGCCTGCTCGCCGATCAGTTGCGTAGACGAGGTTTCGAAGCGATCGAAACCCGCGAACCGGGCGGAACACCGGGCGCCGAGGCCATTCGCGCCCTCCTGCTTGACGGCGAGGCCGATCGCTGGAACGCGCGCGCCGAACTGCTGTTGTTTTCCGCAGCGCGCTCCGATCATGTAGCAAGAGTGATCTGCCCCGCCGTCGCGCGCGGCGCCTGGGTTCTTTGCGACCGCTACATCGACAGCACACGGGCCTATCAGGCTGGCGCAAGCGGTCTTTCCGACGATGACGTCATGGCCGCGCACCGGGTCGGATCCGCCGGTCTCATGCCCCACCGGACCCTGCTTTTGACACTGCCGCTCGAAGAGGCGGCAGCTCGCGCTACGGCGCGCGACGCGGGCAGGGCAGACCGTTTCGGTGCGCGCGGAAAAGACTTTCATGAGCGTGTAAACGCCGCGTTCCTGCGCTATGCCGACGAAGAACCGGACCGGTTCCGTCGGGTCGACGCCAGCGGCAGCCCCCAAGAGGTAGAGGCGCGAATTATGGCGGCGTTGGCGGATTGGCTGCCATGACTCCGATATTCGGCCATGACGGGGCCCGAGCCGAGATACTGGAGGCAGCAGTTTCCGCGCGCCTGCACCATGGCTGGATTCTCGCCGGCCCGTCCGGCATCGGCAAGGCGAGCCTTGCCCGACAGATCGCTCTGATCCTGCTGGCCGGCGAGGAGCAGACGGGAAGGGTGGCGGACGGTCATCCGGCGGGGCATCTGTTTGCGGCGGGAACGCACCCCGACTTTGCCGAACTCGCTCGGCTGGAAAAGGACAATGGCGATCTGGCTCGTAACATCTCGGTCGACCAGATAAGGGGCCTGGGGCGGTTTCTGTCGACCGCACCATCACTTTCTGCGCGGCGCGTGATCATGATCGACGCGGCGGACGATATGGAGCGTGGTGCGGCCAACGCCCTGCTCAAGAATCTGGAAGAGCCGCCACGGAATGTGGTCTTTCTGCTTATCAGCCACGCGCCCTCACGGCTGCTTCCGACAATCAGGTCGCGGTGCCGTATGCTGCGCCTGTCGCCATTGGACGACTCTGACATGGATGCGGCGCTACGCGCGGCTGCCCCGGAAATGGATGCCACCGAGCGCATGGAACTAGCGCGGATCGGGGAAGGCTCGCCAGGAAGGGCGCTGGCGCTGTCAGGCCTCGGCATGGCCGAAATCATGGCCTCGCTCGCCCGCATCGCTGCCACTGGCGATCCCGACAATGGCGAACGCATTGCGCTGGCTCGCATGCTCGGCACACGCGGCGCGAAGCAGCGTTTCGAGGCATTTCTGGAGCGGGTACCAGCGTTTATCGCTCAATCGGCTCGGGGCAGGAAGGACGAGGACCTCGCCACGGCGATCACGGCCTGGGAATCGGCGCGCGATCTTGCTGCGCAGGCGGTACCGCTGTCGCTCGATCCGGCGGCAACGGTGTTCGAACTGTGCGGCCTTGTCGCGTCTCTCGCGGAAATGCGCGAGCCGGCCTGACGCAGCGCAACAAATTCTTGGCCAGAGCCATTGTGAACGCTAGACAGGCCGCCATGTCCGAGCCCTACACCATCACCACCGCCATATCCTATCCCAATGGCAGGCCGCATATCGGCCATGCCTATGAGGCGATTGCGACCGATGCCTTCGCACGGTTTCAGCGGATGATGGGCCGCGACGTCTATTTCCAGACCGGCACGGATGAGCATGGCCTCAAGATGGCCCAGACGGCGCGCGGGAAGGGCGTGACGCCGCAACAGCTCGCTGACGCGATGTCAGGATATTTCAAGGATATGTGCGACAGACTTGATATATCCTATGATCGGTTCATCCGCACGACTGAACCGGCGCATCACGTCGCCAGCCAGGCGATCTGGCAGGCCATGGAGGCCAGTGGCGACCTGTATCTCGACCGCTATGAAGGCTGGTATTCAGTCCGCGACGAGGCGTTCTATGATGAAAAGGAACTGACGGATGGGGAAGGGGGTGACAAGCTTTCTCCGCAGGGAACGCCGGTCGACTGGACCGTGGAGGAAAGCTGGTTCTTCCGCCTGTCGAAATATCAGGAACCGCTGCTGGCGCTATACAGGGAGAATCCGCAGTTCATTCAGCCCGAAAGCCGCCGCAACGAGGTGATGCGCTTTGTCGAGGGCGGTCTGTCAGACCTCAGCGTCTCTCGCACCAGCTTTGACTGGGGCGTCAAGGTGCCGGGTTCTGAAGGACACGTCATGTACGTCTGGGTCGATGCGCTTACCAACTATCTGACCGGCTGCGGCTATCCGGACGACACTGCGCGCATGGCGCGATACTGGGCGGAAGACGGTGACATCACACATATCATCGGCAAGGATATCGTGCGCTTTCATGCGGTTTACTGGCCAGCCTTCCTGATGAGCGCAAAACTGCCGCTGCCGAAAACGGTGTTCGGCCACGGTTTCCTGCTCAATCGCGGCGAGAAGATGTCGAAGTCGCTCGGCAATGTCGCCGATCCGCTCGAACTGGCGGAACGCTTCGGTGTCGACCAGTTGCGCTATTTCCTGCTGGCCGAGGTGACGTTCGGAAACGACGGAAGCTATAGCCCGGAAGCCATTGTTCAGAAAGCGAATGCCGACCTCGCCAACAGCTTCGGAAATCTCGCGCAGAGGACACTGAGCTTCATCGCGAAGAATCTCGATGGGCGGTTGCCCGATCCCGGCGGCAGGACCGAGGTCGACGACGCGCTGGTCGATACCGTTCGCGCGGCGCTCTCCGGGTTCCGCTCATCGATGGAAATGCTGGCGCCCTCGACAGCCATCGAGACGTGGCTACGGGCTGTTTTTGCATGCAATCAGTATATCGATGCACAAGCGCCGTGGGCGCTGCGTAAGACCGATCCGACGCGGATGGAAACCGTGCTGGGTACGCTCTATGAGGTCATCGCCAATCTCGCGATCATGATCCAGCCAATCATTCCGACCAGCGCCGCCGCACTGCTGGATCACATGGGTGTTCCCGCCGACCGCCGGACCTACACCGGAACAGCCGGGACCTGGAATGCGCCGGGTTTCACGCTCTCACCGCCGAGGCCGCTGTTTCCCCGTCTGGAACTTCCCGCCGACGAGGGCGCTGAACCGGCATGATCGACAGCCATTGCCACCTCAATTACAAGGGCCTGGTCGAGGATCAGGCGGCGGTGATCGAGCGCGCTCACGCCGCCGGTGTCACCGGCATGCTCAACATTTCGACGCGGGAGCGGGAGTGGGGCGACATCATCGCCACGGCCGAGGCCTATCCCGACATATGGGCGAGCGTAGGCATTCATCCACACGAAGCCGATTCCCATCCCGACATCGATACGGAAAAACTGGTCGCCGCGGCTGAACATACCGATGTGATCGGTATCGGTGAGACGGGCCTCGACTATTATTATGACCATAGCGACCGTCAGCGGCAGCAGGCCAGTTTTCGCGCCCATATCGCGGCCGCCCGCGAAACCGGGATTCCGCTGATCGTCCATACGCGCGATGCCGAGGAGGATACGCTTTCGATCCTGCGCGAGGAGATGGAGCGGGCGGCCTATCCCGCGCTCATACACTGCTTCACCGCCAGCAGTTCCTTTGCCGATGCCGTCCTTGAACTCGGCCTGTTCATCAGCATTTCCGGCATCGTCACCTTCAGGAACGCCAGGGATCTGCAGCAAGTCGCCGCCCGACTGCCACTCGACCGGCTGCTCATAGAGACGGACGCGCCATTTCTCGCGCCCGTGCCCAACCGCGGCAAGACATGCGAGCCTGCCTATGTAGCCGATACGGCGCGCTTTCTTGCCGATCTGCGCGGCGAACCGGTCGAAGAACTGATCGCGGCGACCAGCGCCAATTTCTATGAATTGTTTTCAAAGGCTCGCGTCGACTGACATGGCCCTGCGCTTCACCATATTGGGGTGCGGCACGTCGTCCGGCGTTCCCCGCATCGGCAATGATTGGGGGGAATGCGACCCCGAAAATCCGAAAAACCGGCGGACCCGCGTGTCGATGCTGGTTCAGAGCCCGACGACGACGATCCTCGTGGATACATCCCCAGACATGCGCGCCCAGCTCCTCGCCGCGGATGTGATCGATATCGACGCGGTGCTCTGGACCCATGATCATGCCGATCACTGCCACGGTATCGACGACCTGCGTCAGGTCTTTCACCGTCGCGGCTCTCCGATTCCGGTCTATGCCCGCGAACAGACGCTGACACATCTGAAGCGCCGCTTCGCCTATGCATTCGAGGGGCGGGAAGGGTATCGCGCGACTGTGCGCGATCATGCGCTGCCCGACAGGCTGCACATAGGCGATATCGCAATTTCCTGCGTCGATATGCCCCACGGCGCAATATGGTCTACCGGCTTCCGGTTCGAGCATGACGGGAAATCGGTCGGTTACGCGACAGATTTCCACGCATTCACGCCCGACATGATTGCGCTCTTTTCCGGCGTCGATGTCTGGATCGTCGATGCGTTGCGGGAAAAGCCGCATCCGACCCATCCTCACCTCGCATTGACGCTGGATGGTATAGAACAGGCGAAACCGGGCAGGGCACTTCTCACGCATATGGACCAGAGCATGGACTATGAACGGCTCTGCTCCATCTTGCCTGCACATGTCCAGCCAGCCTATGATGGCCTTTCGCAACCGGCCTGATCCGGCGGCGATGACGCAAACCGGCGGGAATCAGCGATGAACAATGCCCAAGGCGCCGATGTCCTGTGGTACGTGCTGGCCTCGACATTGGTACTCTCCGCGCTGCTTTCGCGCCGCTTTTCGTTACGCGGTGCACTGGGAATGGCGCTCGGCTGGATCGCGGTATTTACGATTGTTCTTATTCTGTTCTCATACAGGAACGAATTTTCTACTGTTGCCGACAAGGTTAAATCGGAGGTCACCGGTACGGCAAATCAGCGTGCCGAGGGCCAGGAACTGCATGTACGCATGTCATCGGACGGGCATTTCTGGGTCGACGGAGAGATCAACGGCACGGCGGCGCGGTTCCTGATCGACAGCGGTGCCACAGTGACGGCGCTGTCGGAGGAAACCGCGCGCAACGCCAGCCTCAATGTCGACATGAGCGGTCCGGGTCTGGCGATGCAGACGGCAAACGGAACCGTGGTGGCGCGGCGTTCATCGATACCGGGTCTGGCAATTGGACCGGTACGCACCAGCGATCTGCCGGTCGTCGTTTCCAGCAGCTTCGGCGGTGTGAACGTACTCGGCATGAATTTTCTGTCTCGCTTGCGGAGCTGGCGAGTGGAAAATGGTGAGATGGTGCTCGAACCCTGAGGAAAAGCACCCTCCCGACCTCACCTCATATTTAACATAATATATATTATCGGATTTATTGATGCCCCAGACAGAACGCCCTGACATTGCCCCTCTCGTCGAAATCATGGCGCAATTGCGTAACCCCGATGGCGGCTGCCCTTGGGACCTTCAGCAGGATTTCGCTTCCATCGCTCCTTATACGATTGAGGAAGCCTATGAAGTCGCCGACGCGATTGACCGCGCCGACATGGCCGCGCTTAAGGACGAACTCGGCGATCTGCAGCTACAGGTGGTCTATCATGCTCGCATGGCCGAGGAAGCCGGGCATTTCGCGCTCGGTGATGTCATCGCGGCAATCTGCGGGAAAATGGTGCGGCGGCACCCGCATGTGTTCGGCGACGGAGTGCCCTCACCCGGCTGGGAAGAAATCAAGGCCGCCGAGCGCGCCGGAAAGAGTGAGGATGCCAGCGCACTCGCGGGCGTGGCCTCCTCTTTGCCGGCCCTGCTTCGCGCGGAAAAGCTTCAGAAGCGCGCCGCGCGAACCGGCTTCGACTGGCCGGATGCGAAAGGCGTGTTCGCAAAGATCGCCGAAGAACTCGAAGAATTTCAATCCGCGCCGGACGACGAGTCCAGAAAGGAAGAAATCGGCGACCTGCTTTTTGCCGTCGCCAATCTTGCACGCCATTACCGGATCGATCCAGAGCACGCCCTGCGCGCAGCCAATGCAAAGTTTGAGCGTCGCTTCCGCGCAATGGAAATGGCTGCGGGCACTGACCGTTTCGCCGCGCTAGATCTTGCGGCCAAGGAAGCCTATTGGCAGGAGGTCAAGGCAACCGAGCGAAGCGTATAGGCGCGCGCCGTCAGTTCTGGTCGCGCGCCTCAAAGCGGGAATATGCTGCATCCGAAAGGCGCACGGCGACACGCAGCACGGCATCATCGCCCTGCTCGACTCCGATCACCTCGCCATGTTCGTGCAGCCAGGCCAGAGCGGCTCCGTCGCCAGCCGGCACAGCAAGCGAGTAGTGGCGGTTGCCGGCAGTCATGCGATCGCTGATAGCACGACGCAATGTCTCTACGCCCTCGCCCGTCGCCGCGGATATGGCAACCACGCCCGGCCTCCGGCAGGCCAATGCTTCCAGATCAGCACGCCGCTCCGGATCGAGCAAATCGATCTTGTTCCAAATCTCGATATAGGCGGGAACAGTCTCGTCCCCCCTTCCCTCCAGCGTCAGACCGAGTTCGGATAGCACATCCATCACATCCGCCCTCTGCGCTTCGCTGTCCGGATGCGCGATATCGCGAACGTGCAGGATGAGGTCGGCGTGCACCACCTCCTCCAGCGTGGCGCGAAAAGCGGCAATAAGCTGGGTCGGAAGATCGGATACGAAGCCGACTGTATCGGACAGGATGGCCTTGTCGAGGCCTGGCAGCGAGATCTGTCGCATTGTCGGATCAAGCGTTGCAAACAGCATGTCCTTGGCCAGCACGCCGGACCCAGTCATCCTGTTGAAAAGAGTCGATTTTCCTGCATTTGGATAGCCCACGAGCGCAATAACCGGCCATGGCGCGCGCTGGCGCCGGGCGCGATGGAGGCCGCGGGTACGCGTCACCTGCTCCAGCTCGCGCCTGATCTTCGCCATCCGGTCGCGAATCATGCGCCTGTCCGCCTCGATCTGGGTT
>JBFXHW010000128.1:0-7766 GCA_050176605.1 Sphingobium sp.
CCTTGACCGTGATCGTCAGCGTTCCCGCGTCGTCACGGATGCGGACATCCGCGAACAATTCGGTCTCGTAAAGATCGCGCAAGGCAGAATCCAGGCTCTCGCGAGTATAACTGCCACCCACACGCAGTTTGGTGTAAGAGAGGATCGTCTCGGGTTCGAGACGTTGCTGCCCCTCGATATTGATCGCCTTTATCGGCTGCGAAGCCTGGATCGGCACGGAAAGAGCAGGCGCATCGCCTTCGGCCTGCGCCATCGCAGGCGTCGCGCAAAGCATGCCGCCCAGCATGGTGCCGGCCAACAAAGCCGCCGCCATCGGCAAGGCCGTCCTTGCGGACATTTCAGAACTGTTCGTCACGCTCACCCCTAACATCCTGACCCAATGCGTGCGGCCTTCCGGAAACTCGCTCCGTCCGATCCGCCTTCAAAACCCTAATGTACCGAAAGCCTCCTGCCCCAGTCTGCTCAGCCGATCAAGCCGGACAGGCTTTTCCAGAGGCCGAATGAACCGAGATCGTTGAATGTAACCATCAACATCATTGTAAGCAGCAACGCCAGCCCGGACCTGTAAGCCCATTCCTGCGCGGCGGGGCTGACCGGCCGGCGTTGCACCGCCTCGATCCCATAGAAAAGCAAATGTCCTCCATCCAGCAAAGGGATTGGCAAGAGGTTGATGAACCCCAAGTTAATCGAAATGAGGGCCATGAAAGATAGGAAGCTCGCCACGCCCAGGGTCGCCACCTGACCCGAGATATCGGCGATCTTCAGCGGACCGCCCAACTCCTTGACCGAACGGCGACCCATGATGATTTGGCCCAGCCCGTCGAGGCCGGCACGCGTCATGTCAACTGCCTGGCGATAACCGACGGCGGGTGCCTCCAGCACACCGACCGGCCTGCTCGAAACAGCGGCCGCACCGATCCCGATCCGCCCGATCCTGTAGATATTTCCGAAGCGGTCCGTTTCCAGCAATGTGCCGGTTGTAATAGTCTTTTCCAGCCGCTCGCCATTTCGCTCGATCGTGAAAGACAGTGCCTCTCCGGGGCGAAGTCCGACTATGGACTGAATGTCGCGAAATCCGCCTATATCGCGATCCATGATCCGCAATATCTTGTCACCAGACTTGAGCCCGGCTGCCTCCGCGGCGCTTCCGGTTTCGATCGCGCCGACAACTGGTTCAGCGACCCGTTCTCCCCAGACCGTCGCGACTCCGCCCAGCAGCAGCACCGCAAACAGAAGGTTGATGACGGGGCCGGCCGCTACAATCGCTGCGCGCTGCCAAACCGGTTTGGCAGGAAAACATTGTTCCCGCTCCTGCGGCGGAAGCGCGAGCCATTCCGGATCGCTCTGGCTGACGGCGTTCATATCGCCCTTGAACCGGACATAACCGCCCAGCGGGAGCGCGGCGACCCGCCAGCGGGTGCCCCGCCGATCAACCCATGCCGCAATCTCGGGGCCGAAGCCGATCGAAAAGGTCTCCGCCTTCACGCCGCACCAGCGTGCAACCAGATAGTGACCCATCTCATGCACGAAGACGAGCGGGCCGATGACACCTAGAAAGGCGAGGACCGTCATCAGGAAGCCGGGCGAGGTCATCAGGCTTTCACATTCTCCGCAAGGCGCCGAGCGGTGTCTCGTGCGACTTTGTCCGTTTCCAACACATCGGCAATCGTCGCCGGTTCGCCGCCGCTATAGCCCGCAAGTACCCGCTCAACAATGGCGCTTATATCGAGAAAGCCGATGCGCCGGTCGAGGAACGCGGCGACTGCCACCTCATTGGCGGCATTGAGTACCGCTGGCAACGCTCCTCCGGCCTCTCCGGCCGCCCGTGCCAGCTTCAGCGCGGGAAAGCGCACCTCGTCCGGCGCCTCGAAATCGAGCCGCCCAATGGTGGCGAGATCCAGCGGCGTACAGGGTGTTGCCATTCGTTGCGGCCAGGCGAGCGCATGCGCGATCGGAATGCGCATGTCGGGCGATCCGAGCTGCGCCAGCGTGGAGCAGTCACGATATTCGACGAGACTGTGGACGACCGATTGCGGGTGCACCAGTATCTCTATGCGGTCGAGCCCGACCGGGAAGAGATGCCCCGCCTCGATCAGTTCCAGCCCCTTGTTCATCATGGTCGCGCTGTCGACGCTGATCTTTGCACCCATCGACCAATTGGGATGGCGAACAGCCTGCTCAGGCGTGACGCTTGCCATTTCCGCTTGCGGCATCTGGCGGAAAGGCCCTCCGCTTGCCGTGAGCACGATGCGACGGACATCGCCCAGATCGCTACCCGCAAGACACTGAAATATCGCATTATGCTCGCTGTCGACCGGCAGCAGGGTGCCACCTGACCGCCGCGCCGCCTGCATCATCAGTTCGCCCGCCGAAACAAGCGCCTCCTTGTTCGCGAGCGCGACGGTCCCGCCGGATTCAAGCGCGGCGAGCGTGGGCTCCAGCCCAGCACAGCCGACGATCGCCGCCATCGTCCAGTCCGCGCCCATATGAGCGGCATCGACGAGCGCAGATGCTCCGGCCGCCGCCTCCACGCCCGAACCCGCCAGATAGTCCTGCAACGCGCCGTAATGGGCTTCGTCTGCGATGACAGCGATCCGAGCGCGATGTTCGATCGCCAGCGCGGCGAGCGCATGCGGATCGCTGTTGCCGGTCAGCGCGACCACCTCATAGGCATCGGGAGCGCGACCGATAAGATCCAGTGTCGATGCGCCGATGCTGCCCGTGGCGCCGAAGATGGAGATGGTGCGGGGCGAGTTCACAGGCGCGTTCCGGAGAGCAGCATGTTCATGAGAAAGGGCGTTACGATAGAAACGGGTAGCAATCCATCCACTCTGTCGAACAAGCCTCCATGGCCGGGGATGAGCGATCCGCTGTCTTTCACGCCTGCTTTCCGCTTCATCCAGCTTTCAAAGAAATCTCCAGCTTGCGCCAGAACGGCAAGCGGAATGCCTATGGTCCCGGCCAATATCACAAGGTCCGACGGTATCGCTCCCGCCCCAGACCCCCAGTAAAACGCCGCAACCAGAAGCGACATCATCATTGCGGCACCAAATATCCCGCCGCCCAGACCGGCCCAGGTCTTGGATGGGCTAATCGCCGGTGCGATCTTGGGACCGCCAATGGCTCTCCCCGCAAAATAGGCACCTACGTCTGTTCCGATGACGCCCAACACGGGAAGGAGGGCCATGGAAGGCCCCACGAGCGCCAGATGGTAACAGGCGATCCCGACATACAGAAAGCCACCGGCCAGCCATAAAATTCGTGAAAAGGCCGAAGCAGTAATGCGCGAGACGAGCGCCCACCATTCATAGAGGACACCAACTCCAACAAGCGCGACGAAAGCACGGAAAATCCATCCGCCTAGCCAGAATGCCGTACCGGCCAGCGCCAGCATACCAATGGCGGAGATGACCCGCACGCCAAGGTCGGACTTCTTTGGCGTTGTAGCCGCCGGTTCCGCCATCAAAGCCCGCCGAAACGGCGTTCGCGCGAGGCAAAGCTCTCAAGCGCCCCTTCCAGCGCCTTGCCGTCAAAATCCGGCCACAGCATGTCGGTGAAGTAAAGCTCGGCATAGGCGGCCTGCCACAGCAGGAAGTTGGAAAGACGCACCTCCCCGGAGGTACGGATCAGCAGATCGAGCTGCGGCAGATCGGCTGTGTCGAGCTCGGCTTCGAGAGACTGCAGAGTGATCTCGCCTTTTTGGGACGCCGCGTTCGCCGCGCGCACCAGTTCATCTTGCGAACCATAGTTGAGGGCAATCGCGAGCGTGCAGCCGTTGTTGGCACTTGTGCGCTCCAGCGCCCAGTCGATCAATTTCACCGCTTCAGGCTCGAACGCGCGATAATCGCCGATTACCCGCAAGCGAACATTATTGGCGTCGAATTCATCGATGTCCGCCTTGATGAAATGCTTGAGCAGGCCAGTCAGATCAGCAATTTCCTGCTCGGGCCTTTTCCAGTTCTCTGACGAAAAGGCATAGAGAGTAAGGCATTCCAGACCCATTTCTCGCGCAGCGCGGACGGTCTTGCGCACAGCCTCTACTCCTGCCTTGTGCCCAGCGGCACGCGGCAGGAAGCGCTTCTTTGCCCAGCGGCCGTTGCCGTCCATGATGATCGCGACATGGCGCGCGCCATGGGTACCACCAGAGGACGCAGACCGGGGCGGAGCTGCCTTACTGGCCAAGGATTTCCTTCTCCTTGTGCGCCAGCACGGAATCGATATCCGCGATGGTTTCGTCGGTCAGCTTCTGCACCTCGGTTTCGTGGCGCTTGCGCTCGTCCTCGCCAAACTCGCCCTTTTTCTCGTCTGTCTTCAGGCTGTCCATCCCGTCGCGACGGACATTCCGGGCGGCAACACGCGCCTTTTCGGCATATTGACTGGCCAGCTTTGCAAGCTCCTTGCGCCTTTCCTCGGTCAGATCCGGGATCGGGAGGCGGAGAGTCTGTCCGTCGGCGATAGGATTGAGGCCCAGTCCGGCGGAACGGATCGCCTTCTCGACCGGCGTCACGTTGCTGCGATCCCACACCTGCACCGAAAGCAGGCGCGGTTCGGGGGCGGAGACGGTCGCCACCTGATTGAGCGGCATCTGCGCGCCATAGACCTCGACAGTTACGGGATCGAGCAGCGACACATTGGCGCGCCCGGTGCGCAAGCCGGAAAGGTCGCCCTTCAGCGATTCGACCGCTCCCTTCATGCGGCGTTCGAGGTCCGCCTTGTCAAACTGGGCCATGTTGTTCTCCTTATGCCAGACTTTCAGGCCGCGTCGGCCATTTCCCCGCCAACGGTCGTGGCGACCCCCTCCCCGCTCAACACGCGCGCGAGATTGCCCGTCTCACGGATGTTGAAAACAACGATCGGGATATTGTTTTCCCGGCACAGCGCCACCGCGCTCGCATCCATCACTTTGAGATTGTCATTGAGCACCCGGTCGAACGACACCGATTCATATCGTTTCGCGGTTGCGACCTTTTTCGGGTCGGCATCATAAACGCCATCAACGCTGGTTCCCTTGTAAAGGGCGTCGCATCCCATCTCGGCGGCTCGCAACGCGGCCGCGGTATCGGTGGTAAAGAAGGGGTTGCCTGTCCCAGCGGCGAAGATAACGATCCGGCCCTTCTCCATGTGCCGCACCGCGCGGCGCCGGATATAGGGTTCGCACACGGTCGCCATCGGAATGGCCGACTGCACCCTGGTCTGGTGCCCCATACGCTCAAGCGCGTTCTGTACCGCGAGCGCATTCATCACCGTCGCCAGCATTCCCATATAATCCGCGCTGGTGCGGTCGAACCCCTTCGCCGCGGCGGCCAGTCCGCGAAAGATATTACCCCCACCCACAACCATGCAGATTTCAAAGCCCGCGTCACGGGCGGCGGCCACTTCGCCCGCAATCCGGTCGACCGTCGCCGGGTCGATGCCGAACGCGCCATCGCCCATCAGAACCTCGCCAGAAAGCTTGAGCAATATGCGTTTGGCAACGGGGCGAGGCATCAGAGAGGAATCCGCTTGTTCATGGAAATGGCGCGCACCTTAATCAGCACGCGCCATTAAGCCAAGCGCCCTGCGGCGCCCGATCCAAATAAAGGTTGTCAAACGCCCGCGGCGGCGGCCACTTCGGCGGCGAAGTCGGTTTCTTCCTTCTCGATGCCTTCGCCGAGCTGGAACCGAACATAGTCCTTGAGCGTGATCGAAGCCCCGGCTTCCTTCGCGGCCTTCGCGACCACCTCCGCGATCGGTGTCTTGTTGTCGATCACGAAAAGTTGGGAAAGAAGGGCATTTTCCTTCGCAAACTTTGCAACCGCGCCGTCGACCATCTTGGCGACGATTTCGGCAGGCTTGCCGCTCTCGGCGGCTTTGTCCGCGGCGATCGCGCGTTCACGCTCCAGCATGTCCTTGTCGATGCCGTCGGCCGAAAGGGCCAGCGGGAAAGCGGCCGCGATATGCATGGCGAGTTGCTTGCCCAGCGGACGCAGCACGTCCTCCGAGGCGTCGCCCTCCAGGGCGACAAGCACGCCGATTGCGCCGAGGCCCGGCGCAACCGAGTTGTGCACATAATCGACCACGAGGCCCTGGTTGACCGAAACCTGCCCGACGCGGCGCAAAGTCTGATTCTCGCCAATGGTGGCGATGTTGGAAACCAGCTTCTCGGCGACCGTACCGCCGTCCGGATAATCGGCCGAAGCAAGCGCCTCGGCGTCCGCCGCCCCTGTTTCGAGCGCAACGGCAGCAACCTTGCGGGCAAAATCCTGGAACTGGTCGTTCTTGGCCACAAAGTCAGTTTCGCTGTTGACCTCGACCGCGACACCTTTCGTACCGGAAACCGTGACGGAAACGAGCCCTTCGGCGGCCGTGCGGCTGGACTTCTTTTGTGCGGCGGCGAGACCCTTGGCGCGCAGCCAGTCAACAGCCGCCTCCATGTCGCCATTGGCTTCGGCCAGCGCCTTCTTGCAATCCATCATGCCCGCGCCGGAGCGCTCACGCAGTTCCTTGACGGCGGCGGCAGTAATCTCGGCCATGATATTGGCTCCTATCTATCGGTTTTGCGATCCGATATGCGGATCGGATGACAGTTTTGCGAACCCGCGTGGAGGAGCGGGTCCGCTCTCTGTTCAGGCGTCTGCGGCGACGCTCTCTTCGGCCGGCGGTTCAACGAGAGCGCCGATATCGATACCGGAGGCTTCCTGAGCGTCGCGACCGCCGCGGGTAGCGGCCTGGGCGACAGCATCGCAGTAGAGACGGATCGCGCGGCTTGCGTCGTCATTGGCCGGGACCGGGAAAGCGATGCCGGAGGGGTCGACGTTCGAATCGAGTATCGCGACTACCGGAATGCCCAGTACATTGGCTTCCTTGATCGCGAGTTCTTCCTTGTTGGCGTCGATGACGAACATCACGTCGGGAATACCGCCCATGTCGCGGATGCCGCCAAGCGACAGCTCGAGCTTGTCGCGCTCGCGGGTCATCTGCAGCACTTCCTTCTTCGTGAGGCCGTGCGTGTCGCCCGATAGCCGCTCTTCCAGCGTCTTCAGTCGCTTGATAGACTGGCTGATCGTCTTCCAGTTGGTGAGCATGCCGCCCAGCCAGCGATGGTTTACGAAATGCTGGCCCGACTTGCGAGCGCCATCGGCAATGGGTTCCTGCGCCTGACGCTTGGTTCCCACGAACAGCACCTTGCCGCCAGCCGCAACTGTGGACGATATGAACTCCAACGCGCGCGCAAAGAGCGGCACGGTCTGGCTCAGGTCGAGGATGTGAACGCCGTTCCGGTCGCCGAAGATATACGACTTCATCCGGGGGTTCCAGCGGTGGGTCTGGTGGCCGAAATGCGCGCCGGCCTCAATCAATTGCTGCATCGTGACGACAGGTGCCGCCATGGTCTTTCTCCTTCCGGTTTTACCTCTGGGATTCAGTAACCGGACGCTAGGTCCGGCACCGGTATGTGCGAATCCCATGTGGAATGGCGGCGCGCTTAACGGCTGGCGGCACGAAGATCAAGTCAATTTGGTGAGTTGACACATCGCAATAATGAGAACATATAGTGAACATTAAACATTTGAGGCGCTGGATCGTTAGGGTTTCCGATTTGACGGACTGGCACTGCGCAGAACGAAAGGGTCGCTTGTCATGATCGCTATGTTTACCGCAATTCTGTTCCTGCTTGCGATGGCTACGGCACTTGGCACGATGGGATGGATGCTCCGGACTCATGGATCGAAGATGGTCGACGCGCTTCGCGGTGCCCATATCTCCATGGACACCATGGCGACCGATCG
>JBFXHW010000129.1:0-7749 GCA_050176605.1 Sphingobium sp.
GAAATCCGTCGAAAAGTCCGATGCGCCCATAAGAAAAGGCGCCGCTACAATCGGCAGCATTCGGGCCAGCAATGTAATCTGGAGGCGATCCATCGAGAGTCGTTCTCCTGCATCCCCGCAGGAGTTTTCTCATGATGAAGTCAGCCGATTCTTTAGCGGTCTGGTAAGCCCGAAATTAACCAGTTCTCAATCGCGCCTAATAAAATGGTAACCCGGAAATTAACCACCGTTAAATCTGAACTGACCGAAATCCGCCGTTTCGCTGGATCAGCGCCCGGGATTATACAGGTTTTGCGGCTGCCTGATCGGCTGCGGTCACCGCGACGATGTCACCGACCTTCACCTGCCCGAAAAGGAGCCGGGCGAATTCAGCCGGCACGCCGATGCAGCCATGCGTTGCCGCTCCGTCCCTCACCCCGGCCGCATGGATCGCAACCACGTCCCTGGTCAGTTGCAGCATATAAGGCATGGCCTGATCATAGCTTTTCGACCAGTAATTCTCGTCCTTGGCCAGAACCGGAAAAACACCGATCGGTGTTTCCTTGCTGTCCGCGCCATAGATGATCACCGTCGATCCGATCTCGTGACCGTCGCGGAACACGGAGAGCAACTGCTTGCCGAGGTCGACGCGAACCCATACTTTGCCCTGCGGCACGCCGTCGTCGTTCCAGACATAATCGCCATAGACCAGCTTGCGGTCGACGTTGAGGACGCTTTTCACGATCCGGTGCTCTCCGTCAGGCAGGGTCAGCGCCGGAAATCCGTTTTTTGGATAGCTGATCCGCGGTCCTTTTGGCGTGGCCGGCTTTGCGACCGGGGCGGGCGGAACGTCCGGGATACTCGACTGGCTGAACTGTCCCAGGATCACGCCTGCCGCAGCGATGGAAACTGCACAGAAAATGGCGGCGATCGAAATCGCCGGTCTAGATGCCCGCACTGTGTCCCAGCCCCGAAGCACGATCCGCGCGACGGGCGCGGCGCATGATCGCGCCAAGGCCGAAGAACCCTGCCATCAGCATGATCCAGGTAGCCGGCTCCGGCACAACACCAACCGGCGGTACTTCCGGAGGAGTAGTCGGCGGCGACGTTGGAGGATCTACCGGAGGCGTGCCACCGCCACCCGGAGGCGTGCCACCGCCACCCGGAGGCGTGCCACCGCCACCCGGAGGCGTGCCACCGCCGGGGGGCGGCCCTCCGCCGGTCTGCCGCTCGGGCATCGGCGGGGTGAAAGTCGGTCCCGCAAAAAATGGCGCTGGCCCCGGCGTCGTATCGATGAAACGCGGCGAAGATGCGGCATCACCCAGCGGACTCTCCGCTGCGGGTGCCTCCGGCACGAAATCCGCCGGACGCTCGCGCCCCGCCGAAAGCACGCGCTCGCGCGGCCCCACCGCGTTGCTGGCCACGCGATTCTTGGTCTGGAACAGCGCCCCGTCGGCGCGCGCGCCGGGAGACCGGTCGGCGAATATCGAGGCGGGGTCGCGCAGGATCGCCGCGACCGCCGCCATGCCGCCGGGCGCCACGCCAGTAAGGCCGCCCAGCCCGATACCGGCGGGTACAGCTATGCTGGCAACCACCAGAACCGACAATGGAACAAGCTTGCGCTTCATCTCAGATCAGAGTCCCGTATCTTCACGAAATCCATATTACCGAATCCGTGTCCCGAAAAGCGGTCTGGCACTGGCATCGCCATATGTGCCGCAGACCGATAGCCGGGAATGCGTCCCCAGTCACCATATGCCCCAAAATATTGAAAAAACGCAAACGCGTTTACCGTCTTTGTGGAAACATTTTACAATATTGTTCCAATCTGACAGAGAATAAATATCGGAACCAACAATAGAAGTCGTGGTCCAATACCGTCGCAAATCATCGGCACGGACTGCAACACGGCCGCAATTCCTTCAATTTTTGTCATTTTGGGGACTATAGGTAATTTCAAGTTAACCATAATCATTATTCATGTCATTCTGGCTATCGTTCTGTCTTTACTACAGGATGTAGCTTGTCCGGAAATTGACTTCTTCATCCCGGGCATATTCGCAGGGTCTGTCCGGCTCCGAAAGCGCGATGCCGCGGTCATGCGGTCCGGCATCGCTCGCGGCAGGCGCGATCGTCAGCCCTCGCCGTCATCACGTTCAGACTGCCCTGTCCTCCCGACAGCACGAGAGCGCAATGCCGCTATCCGCTGCTCGATTTCTGCGCGCAAGGCATCGACATCGGGCCGGTCGAGCCCCTGCTGGAGGCGATAGGCCTCCGCTTCCGCCTTGTGTGAAAGCAGCAGCCGCAGGGCCACCGCATGGGGGTAGCTGCGCACAGTCTTTACCCGCCTGCGTCCGTCACTGCCGCTGTCGTCTACCGTCTCGGTCGTCTCGCTCCCGAAGATCGTCTGCCGCAAAAGCGCCAGTTCCAGCTCGGCATAGCCATGCTCGACCGCTTCCTGCCATGCGGCGGCGAATGCGGGGTCGCGCTTTTTGAGACCATAGGCCCCCGCAGCGCCCATGCCGACGACGCGGCACGCTTCCTGAACATTGCAGGTCGCCTTCAGGACATCGAGAAAGTCCTGCTTGCGTCTCTCGCTCCACAGGTTCTTGCCCGCCTCCCGTGGTTGCGCCCGCGAGAGGCTGTCCGAACCTTCTCGATTGCCGCCCGGCCGGAGTGCGGGCTGTCCGGACGCATCGGATTGCGCGTCCTCCTCCTGCTTCGCCATTCCGCCTCCGACACCGCCCGAACCATTCCGCACAACGCGAACGGGGCCGGTTCCTCCTGGAACCCGGCCCCGTTCAGCGCCGCCCGCAGGAGCGACTCACACTCTTCCACTTTCATCGCTTGAACCATATCAGCGTTACGATGGGCGATAATGTCTTTTACAAACCCGCCATTTCGTTGACGCTGAAACGAGAGGATTCCAGCCCTTCCGCCTCGGTACAATTCTCCATCATGTCGATTCTCTTAGACCGAGCGTGACGCTGTAGGACAGAAGAATTTTACCTATCTGGTTTTATTTTCGTGTCTCTTTGCAAACATTGATTCCGCCAAAGTCTTCGCGCGGTCCACACATATAGCCGCACTCGTAGTCGGCATTGTCAGGCTCGGGGAATGAGCGCATCCGATTTATCGCGCCTTGCTGGCACAGTTCGAAAGTTTTGAAACCAGCTATTGTCTCTGATTGCGACATGTCATTACGGTCTGGGTAAACGAAAGCATCCCACTGTTTCGGCCTATCATCACAGCCTGCTAAAAGCATGATCAGCAAAATAATCCGCCTCACTTTGGCTTTCCCAACTTCTCGATAGGCTTGTGCTTCACCTGCTTGCCAAGTCACTCCTTGAAAGGCTTTTCGTCGTCGTCTGTTTTAAGATCGCGCGCAGCTTCCTTGAACTTGTCGAGTTGACTTTTTGATCCATCTTGTGTTGCGCTAGTCATTATGGCCTCCGAACAACCCGAATATAGTTACGTCGCATATATAGACGAAGCTGGCGATCCCGGCATCAATAAAGTCACGCCCAGAACAGCAGGCGGATCTAGCGAATGGATTATCGTTTCAGCGGCTCTTATTCCTGCTGAACTGGAGGGGCAGGTAGAAGATTGGATTGCCGATCTCACCAAGGCAATGAATAGCCACCAAATGCGTGATATCCATTTTCAAAAGCTGAACGCTACTCGTAAAACACTCGCCTGTACGTTTCTAGCGGAGCGCAATGTCAGATTGTTTGCCGTGGTTTCCAATAAGCAGAATATGGAGGGCTACCAAAATCCACGGGCAGCCCAAATACCTTCCGACAATTGGTTTTATTGCTGGCTGACGCGCATCCTTTTGGAGCGAGTAACCGATTATGTGTACGCAGCCTCAATTAAGCGATATGGAGAGAGTCAATACCTTAAGCTCGAATACAGCGAGCGAGGTGGCCTGCGTTACAGCCAGATGCATGCTTATTACGAGTGGCTGAAAATGAAGAGCGCGGCAGGTAAGGTGGCGTTATTCTTACCCTTTGGCGATTTCCAATATAGCGTTCTTCATCCCGATTTGATGCGTGTCTACAATCACACGGAGCGCGCGGGCTTGAAGATGCCAGACATTGTTGCAAGCGCCTTTTTCAAAGCAGTAGATATCCACCAAACTCGTGAATGCGACCCTACTTTTGCGAAACTTCTCGGACCTCGTATTGCCCGCGCGCCAGACACTGGCCAAATTGCAGGTTACGGTGTGAAGTTGATGCCCAACTGGCGAACGCTTGATCGGTTTGCTGTTCCTGAAGAACAGCGCGCGATCCTCCGCCACTTCGGATATCCAGGAAATCAGTGGTGGCAAAAAAAGTCGGTGGAACCCGGACTCGTTTAATCCGCCGCCTATAGCTCGGCCTCAGTGCCAAGCGTGCCGCACGGACGCCAGTGGGTTGTAGCTACCTCCAGCCCGAGCAACCCGGCGAACCACCATTCTTCTTATTTCATAAAGATTTCTTTATGTCAAGATTCCTCTAGGGATTCCATAAACTTAAGGAAAAGCTGTTGATCAGGAACAACCTTTTTGGAGCGTGCGCTATGTAATTTGAACTGCCATCGGCTTCTATGTCTACCCCCCCTGTAAAGCAATTAGACTTCCCCACAGAGGTCAGCCCGCAGATAAGTAAGTCGCTTGCCAACGATACCTTTCATCGCTTCATGTGAACGCGCCCGATCATCGAACCCGTTTGCGGAACGGGTGGAATAGCGGAATCGAGGAGAATAAAGAACCAAAATGGTATAATATCTTTGTGTTAATAGGCCATTTTGGTCGGATTTCTGTTGTTTTTCAACCTACATAATTGCCGTTACAATGTCAGCATAAATGTACCAAATAGGTTATTGTAAATTGCTCCCGCATGTGTAGAGCATTCGGGGAAGGCGGAGCAGCTTGCTACCGAACAGCTTTTTTCGAGGTATTGCATGACATTGCTCGATCCGGACAAAACCTACCCGATGATCATGCCGGACGGCACCGAGATCCGCACGGTCGTGCACCTCAACAAGGTGATAGACCATCCCCGGATCGAGATCGGCGACTTCACCTATTTCGGTCATCTGGATGTTCTGGATGATTATGCCGCCTTTCTCGCGCCCTACACCTTTCCACTCAGCCCCGAAAAGCTGGTAATCGGGAAATTCTGCCAGATCGCCCATGGCGTCCGCATCGTCACCAGTTCCGCCAATCACGACATGCGCGGCTTTTCCACCTATCCGTTCGGCAATTTCATGATGACGGCACAAACTGGCCTGGAAGAAATCAAGGCGATGTTCGAAATACCGGGACGCCCCGGCGACACGATAATCGGCAATGACGTCTGGATCGGCATGAACGCCCTCATCATGCCGGGCGTTTCCATCGGCGACGGGGCCATTATCGCCGCCGGATCGGTCGTGACGCGCGATGTCCCGGCCTACGCGATCGCAGGGGGCAATCCGGCGCAACCGCTCAAACGGCGCTTCGACGATGCCACCATAGCGGCGCTGCTCGAAATCGCCTGGTGGGATTGGCCGACCGATCTGATCGAGGCCAATCTCGTGGCCATCGCGAAACGGGATATTGACGCGCTGCGACAGGCGGTCCCGGCCTGACGGCATCTCCGGGGCACGGCAGCCGATCGGAACGCCAGAGCCAGCGGAGATTATTCGCTGGTCTGCCTCGCCCAATTCGGTTACGGCGCGCGGCGATGCTCAAGCGCCTCTATCAATGGATGCTGGCCAAGGCGGCCCATCGTCATGCCGACCGCTGGCTCGCCGTCATTTCCTTCATGGAATCGAGCTTCTTTCCCATCCCGCCGCATCCGCTGCTCGGCCTCATGTGCCTGGCAAAGCCGGAGCGGGCGCTTTGGTTCGGCTTCGTCTGCACGGCGGCCTCCGTCCTCGGCGGCCTGTTTGGCTATGCGATTGGCTATTTTCTCTATGAAAGCGTCGGCGCGGCGATGCTTTCCGCGCTTGGCCTGGCCGACAAGTTCCCCACCGCCGCCTGCTATCTGCGCGAATATGGCGCGGAGATCATACTCATTAAGGGCGCGACGCCGATCCCGTTCAAGCTCATCACCATCACGGCGGGCTTCATCGGTCTCTCGCTGTTCACCTTCATCTGGGCGAGCGCCCTGTCGCGCGCGTTTCAGTTCATGCTGGTGGGCGTGCTGTTCTGGAAATTCGGCGCGGCGATCAAGCCGTTCATCGAGAAATATCTCGGCCTTCTGTCCGCCGCCTTCCTCGTGCTGATCGTGGTCGGTTTCCTGATCGCCGGCGCGCTTTCCGGTGGCCATGGCAAGGAAGGCGACGCCTGCAGCAGCGCAACCGCCGCCACGCTCTCGACCCGCTAATCTTTCGCGAAGATCATGTCGTCGCTGGCGAAGCTCTTGAACTCCAGCGCGTTACCGCTGGGATCGAGGAAGAACATCGTCGCCTGTTCTCCGGCCTGCCCCTCGAAGCGGATATGCGGTTCGATCACGAAGCGCACATCCTGCCCCTCCAGCCGCGCCGCCAGCGCATCCCAGTCCGGCCGTTCCAGCACAACGCCGAAATGGGGCACCGGAACATCATGGCCGTCCACCGGATTATGATGCACCTGCCGCTCCGCCATGTCGGGGTCAAGATGCGCGACGATCTGATGACCGTAAAGGCTGAAGTCGATCCACTCGGCCGCGCTCCGTCCCTCGGGGCAACCAAGCATCTCCCCGTAGAACGCTCGCGCTTCCGTCAGGTCGCGAACGGGAAAGGCGAGATGGAATGGCCGCACCTGTCAATCCTCCATCGAAAGGTCGCGCGATGATCGCGCATTGATAATGTCATCGTTTCGCCCGATAGGGTCGCACATGGCCGCGCGATATCCCGCTCTGACTGCCGTTGCAATCGGCTTCCTCTCGGCCACCGGCTTCGCGCCGCTCGGCCTCTGGCCGGTGACGCTCCTCTGCATGGCGGCCCTGCTCTGGTTCGCTGAACGGACGAATACGCGAAAGCAGGCCTTTCTCCTCGGATGGTGCTTCGGCCTCGGCCATTTCACCCTCGGCAACAACTGGATCGCCCACGCCTTCGTCTATCAGGACGCCATGCCGCACTGGCTGGGATATTTCGCCGTGGCCGCCCTTTCGCTTTATCTCGCCGTCTGGCCCGGCCTCGCGACACTGGGTTTTCAGATGGCGCGCGCACGATGGCCGGGCCTCGCCGCGACACCGCTGTTCGGCGCGCTGTGGATCCTGACCGAATATGGCCGCGCGACCCTTTTCACCGGCTTCGCTTGGGATCCGCTGGGCATGATCTGGCTCGGCACCGGACTTGATCAGGCATCGCGCTTCATCGGCACCTACGGTCTCTCGGCCCTCGCCATATTCGCCAGCGGCGCACTGCTGTCGATCGGCCGCAGGCAATGGCGCGCCGGAACGCCCATAGTTGCGGCGCTCCTCGCGATCGGCGCATGGGGCTGGGTGCGCGCCGATCATGTCCGGATGAACAACGAGTCCGGCGCGGTTGCGCGCGTCACCATCGTCCAGCCCAACATCAACCAGAACGAGAAATATGACGCCGCGCTGGAGCAGGTGAATTTCGTCAAGCTTGCCGAACTCACGGGACCGTCCTCGCCGGACAATCCTCGGCTCATCTTCTGGCCGGAGGCGGCGCTGCCGGCCTGGCTCGATATGGAACCGGAATGGCTGGAGCGCGTCGCCGCGCTGGAAGGGCCCAATGATCTGCTGATGACCGGCGGCGCCAAGGTTTATTTCAGGGAAAAGGACAAGGGCTTCT
>JBFXHW010000130.1:0-7734 GCA_050176605.1 Sphingobium sp.
TGGCGCGGTCAGGGGTTAGGTGTGGGTTTTCCTGCATCATGCGCTGAAGAGCTTCTTCGATGCTGTAATACCGACGCGGTTGACGGCTGCTGAGGGCGCGTTGCTCGGCTATCCAGTCACGCAACCGTTCATATATTGGGGTTTTCATCCGCTCGGTATAAACGGGCGGAGCGTCGCCAAGTCCTTCAATAGCCACCAGGCGCCGCACATTTTCGGGATAGAGGCCGGTGTAACGCAGCGCGATATTGCCTCCCAGCGAGTGGGCTACAATATTGAGGGGAGCCAGTCCCTGCTGATGAATGAGTTGCGCCAGATCGTACACATAAGCATCCATTGTGTAGCGACCGTCGGGTGAATGTGCGCTGTCGCCGTGGCCGCGAAGGTCAGGCGCGATGATGTGCCATTTCTTGCACAATTCCTGTGCGATCCAATCCCAGTTGCGGCAATGGTCGCGCCCGCCGTGGAGCAGCAAAAGCGGCGGCGCTTCAGGACTGCCCCAATCGACATAGTGGAGACGCAATCTCTGTGAGATATATGTATGTGAGGCGGGGCTGTTCAGGAAGTCACTCATATTTGCTGCTTAGACAAACCGGCCATCGCGCGCTAGCGGGGCATGGGCGATCCATGCCTAAAGTTTGCCTGAGCGGGCGGCAGGACCAGGGCGCCACGATGTAGCCTGGAAACTCGAGAAATTCCTTATGGGCCGCGAAGGTAACGGCGTCGCCCGATTTGCGCCAGACGCGCCGCAAATCCTTTCTGCGTTAGAGAAAACGGCATGCTCTGCAGTCGAAACATGTTCGAACGCATGTTCGCAACGGTGTCGCATCCCGACAGTCCGCTCTTTGTGAATCCAAACTTCCCCATGTTTTTTCACCGCGCGGCACTTGTAGAACAAAACGGGTCCGCTAAACCGGGGCGGTGACCCCGCTTCCCCCCATTCCCGCCCTCCATGCCAGCCATGCCGGGATCTGGCTGGCCGAGGCGGCCGAAAATGCCCGCGCTGTATCGCGCGGAGAAGCGGTCGCTCGCGCGGCCGACACGCCGGTTCTGCTGCTGAACGCGCCTCTGACTGGCCAGCGGCTTGGCTATGCCGAGCTTTCCGGCCTCGACCTGCTGGAGCTTTGGGCGTTCGTCCACCCGGCGCGCTTTCTCGTGCCGACGCCCAAGGGGCTTGCCCAGAGCGTCGGCCTTCCCGTTCCCGCGCGGGAGGACGATGTCCCGCTGCTGCTCCGCGCCGCAGCGGCAGCGCTGCTGGATCGCCTCGCCGTGTCCGATTGGCGGGAACGCGAGGGAGCATGGAACGCCGCGCAATCGCTGAACCGGCTGCGTTGGCCATGGGCGCCGCTGGTCGCGCCGCGTATCGAGCGGCCGAAGGAAGCGGAACGATGGCTCTTTTCGCGCCTGCCCGAATGGGAGGAACAGCCGCCCCGTCCCGCCCCCCGTCCGGTGACGCTGACCGCCGGGGATGTCGACACGCGCCTGTCCGGGCTGGCTGGCTCCGATGCCGAGGCGCGCCCGGGTCAGGCCGATTATGCCCATGCCGCCGCCGGGATATTCGGCCCGCGTGCGCATCGCGACCGCCCCAACATGCTGCTCGCCGAAGCGGGCACCGGCATCGGCAAGACGCTGGGCTCTCTTGCCCCGCCTCGCTCTGGGCCGACCAGGCGGGCGGCACGGTCTGGATATCGACCTATACCAAGGCGCTGCAACGTCAGCTCGACGCGGAGACCCGCCGCCTGCCCGCCCGTGCGGACACTGCGAACAAGCGGGTGGTCATCCGCAAGGGGCGGGAAAATTATCTTTGCCTGCTCAACCTGGAGGACGCGCTGCAGGGTGGTTTTTCCGGGCGCGCCGCCATTCTCGCACAGCTTGTCGCTCGCTGGGCCGCCTATAGCCGCGACGGAGACATGGTGGGCGGCGACCTGCCCGGCTGGCTGCCGACCCTCTTTCGCCGCAATGGCTCGACCGCGCTGACTGACCGGCGCGGCGAATGCATCTATGCGGGCTGCGCCCATTACCGCAAATGCTTCATCGAACGCGGCGTGCGCGATTCGGCACAGGCCGACATCGTCATCGCCAATCATGCGCTGGTGATGGTCAATGCGGCGCGAGGACGAGAGGCGGGCAACGCACCGACCCGCATCGTCTTCGACGAGGGACATCATATCTTTGATGCCGCCGACTCGACCTTTTCCACCGCGCTGACAGGTCAGGAAGCGATCGAACTGCGGCGCTGGGTGATCGGCCCGGAAGGC
The DNA here is from genome assembly GCA_050176605.1 of Sphingobium sp. Taxonomy (GTDB): domain Bacteria; phylum Pseudomonadota; class Alphaproteobacteria; order Sphingomonadales; family Sphingomonadaceae; genus Sphingobium. Next base: position 2,256 of record JBFXHW010000130.1, read on the forward strand.
ACGTCGCGCGGGAGACGGCGGGGGCTCTCGGCCCGACTCGCCGACGTCGCCAGCTATGACGGCGAGGGCGCGAACGCCATCGAACAGGCCCGCATCGCGGCGACCGCGCTGCCCGCCGACGACTGGCTGAAGCGTATAGTCTCGGGCGAACCCTGGAGTCCGGTGGAAACGCTGCTCTCCGCTGTCCGTACCCATGTCTATGCGCGCGCCGAGGATGGGAAAAGCGAGTCGGACGCCGGGTACGGGCTGGAGGCCGAGCTTGCCGAGCCGAGCGGCGAATTGGTCGAGGCCGCCATGGCCGCAGCCGAGAGCCTTGACGCATTGCTGAAGCCCCTAAACCGGCTCGGCAAGCGGCTTGAGGCGATCCTGTCCGATCCGCCCGACTGGATGGATGGAGCCGCGCGCGCGCGGATCGAGGGCGCACTCGGATCGCTCGGCTGGCGCACCGATCTGGTCGCGGGCTGGCTCGCCCTGCTGGGACGGATCGGCGGCCCTGCCGACCCGGATTTCGTCGACTGGCTTGCGGTCGACCGCTACGAAGGCCGCGAATATGACATGGGCCTGCACCGGCACTGGCTCGATCCGACGCGCCCCTTCGCCGAGACGGTGCTGAAACCCGCTCATGGCGCGATGCTGACCTCCGCCACCCTCCGAGGCGGCGGCGATGGCTGGTCGGGTGCGGACGCACGAAGTGGGGCCGCCCATCTCGGTGGCGTTCCCGTCCATTTCGAAACGCCAAGCCCTTTCGATTACGCCCGTCAGGCCGAGGTCCTGATCGTCACGGACATAAAGCGCGGCGATATATCGGCGCTCGCCGGGGCCTATGCGCGTCTGATCGAGGCGGCGAACGGCGGCACGCTGGGCCTTTTCACCGCGATCCGCCGCCTTCGCGCCGTGCATGCCCGCATCGCCGACCGGCTGGCGCGCGCATCGCTGCCGCTCTACGCCCAGCATGTCGATCCGATCGATACAGGCACGCTGGTCGACATGTTTCGCGACGACATGCGTGCCTCGCTGCTTGGCACGGACGCCCTGCGCGACGGCGTCGATGTACCCGGACACTCGCTGCGTCTGCTGGTGATGGAGGGAGTGCCATGGCCGAAGCCAACGGTGCTGCACGCCGCGCGAAAGCTGGCTGCCAGCGAGGAAGGCGGCGGTAGCGCACATGACGACGCGATCATCCGCGCCCGCCTTGCCCAGGCGTTCGGGCGCCTTATTCGCCGAGTGGACGACATGGGGATGTTCGTCATTCTCTCTGCGGCAATGCCGAGCCGCCTGCTCGCCGCCTTTCCGCCCGCTGTCCCGATACGACGCGTTACCTTGGACGAGGCGGTGATTTCGGTCAGTGAACGACTTGGATTTGCAACGCCGTTGGTGCATCAGGACAATGAATCGGGACTGATGCCGCAATGAAAACACTTACGCTGCTGCGCCACGCAAAATCGGGATGGGACGACCCAGTGGCGCGCGATTTCGACCGACCGCTCAACGCGAAAGGCATGCGGGCAGCCATCGCCATGGGACGCAAGGCGTCCGAGGAAGGGCTGGAGGTCGACCGGCTGATCGCCTCGCCCGCGGCGCGAGTCAAGCAGACGCTGGACAGCTTCTTTGAGGGTCTTGGCCGGGTGATAGAGCCGGTTTGGGACCGACGCATCTATCTCGCTTCCTCTTCGACACTGCTCGACATTATCCGGGAAACGTCGGCGGACGTTGAGAACCTGATGCTCGTGGGCCACAATCCCGGTCTGGAGGACCTTATCCTCGATCTCGTCGCCGACGACGGCGGTTCTCCGCTGCGCGATATTGTGGAGAGCAAATATCCCACGGCGAGCCTCGCTCGCATGAGCTGGAACGGAAACAATTGGGCCGGTCTGACTGCTTCGAGCGGCCTGACGCTCGACATGCTTGTCCGCCCGCGCGATCTCGACCCGGAACTCGGCCCCGATCGATAGACGTCGCTAGAGCGCCGTTTCAAGCAGTGACCGGATTTCCTTCAGCCTGCCGACAATGGCTGCGCGATCCGGCAAACCCGACGCAACTGCGGGGGCCTCTGCCTCCATCGGCTGTTCCGTCAATTGCTCTGCTTCCTCGGTTCTGCCGGATGGGGGCGGAACAGTACGGCCGGACAGCGCCTGTTGCGCGCCCCGCACCGTATAGCCCTCGACCGTCAGCAGATGATGGATGCGCCGCGCCAGATCGACATCCTCGGCGCGATAATAGCGGCGGTTACCAGCCCGCTGCAATGGCCGGAGCATCGGGAACCGGGTTTCCCAATAGCGCAATATATGCTGGGGAACGCCGAGGTCAGATGCGAGTTCACCGATGGTGAGGAAAGCGCCTTGCTGCTTGTTCATGACAGTGATGTTGCACCGTCGCCTGCTGTCAGGTCAACAGCAACGAAGGGAGATTCCGGCGCCTCTGGGAAATTTTTCAGTTGCGGGCGACGTAGTCACGCATGATCTGACTCGGCCGGAAGGTCAGGACCCGCCGGGGAGAAATCGGCACCTCGATGCCGGTCTTGGGATTGCGTCCCACACGCTCCGTCTTGTCCCGCAGGACGAAGGTCCCGAAACCGGAAATTTTCACATTTTCGCCCTTCGCGAGGGCGTCGCACATCAGATCGATGATCGACTCTATGATCCGCGCGGACTCGGCGCGCGACAAGCCAATCTTGCTGTTCAGACGATCAGCCAGATCCGCCCGTGTCAAAGTACCGTTATCCCCCATGATACCCCGCTCTTTCCAACCATCCCCACTATGGATTTGATATCTTTCTTTCACGAAGCCCCCGCCTTTTGCAAGACACGTGCGAGGAAAGGCTACGAAATTCGTCTATTTTGGTACATTTCGGATGATGTTTTACATTTATTACATTCGCAGCAAGCATGCTCCCCACGTAAACCCTCCGCCCATCGCCTCCATCATGACAAGGTCGCCGGGCCGGATGCGTCCATCCCTGACCGCCAGATCGAATGCCAGTGGCACCGACGCGGCGGAGGTATTGGCATGCTGGTCTACGGTAACCACCACCTTTTCTGCAGGCAGGCCCAGCTTCCGCGCGGTCGCATCGAGTATGCGGGCATTGGCCTGATGTGGCACGACCCAGTCGATATCTTCCACGCGCAAACCCGACAGATCGAGAACTTCGCGCAGTACAGATGCCAGATTGGTGACGGCATGGCGGAAAACTTCCTGCCCCTTCATCCGGACGGATCCGACCGTCCCAGTGGTCGATGGGCCGCCATCGACATAGAGCAATCCATTATGCCGGCCGTCCGCGTGCAGCTTCGTCGCGAGGATGCCGCGTTCCCCCGTTTCGCTTTCTTCCGCCGCCAGCACCACCGCGCCCGCACCATCCCCAAAGAGCACGCAGGTTGTGCGATCTTCCCAGTCCAGTATTCTGCTGAAGGTTTCCGCGCCGATCACCAGCGCGGTGTTGGCCGCGCCCGACCGGATCATGCTGTCGGCCACGCCCATTGCGTAGAGAAAGCCCGAGCAGACCGCCGCTACGTCGAAGGCCACGCAATCGTCGATGCCAAGAGCCGTCTGGACCCGCGTCGCACTGGCGGGAAAGGTCTGATCCGGCGTCGCGGTCGCAAGGATGATGAGGTCAATCTGTGAAGCCTCGATACCCGCGGCGTCCAGCGCCTTGCGGCAGGCCTCGGTGGCGAGCGTCGAGGTCGTTTCGCCTTCCCCGGCGATATAGCGGTTGGCGATTCCGGTGCGTTCGCGGATCCATTGGTCGCTGGTGTCGACCCGCTGCGACAGTTCGTCATTGCTGACGGCACGCGCGGGCAGCGCCGAGCCCGTTCCGAGCAAAATCGAGCGACGAATCATTTTACGGCAAGCTCCCCCGCCCTCGTGAGCTCATCCACGCGCGCGAGGTCGCTGGTGATGCGCTGGGTAATGTCTTCCTCCAGCAATCGTGCGGCGACATGCACCGCATTGGCGACACCCGTGGCATTCGCGCTGCCATGGCTTTTCACGACGACGCCGTTGAGGCCGAGGAATACCGCTCCGTTGTGCTGATTGGGATCGAGATGATGGCGAATCAGGTGCATCGCCGGCTTTGAGATCAGAAAGCCGATCTTTGAGCGGGTCGAGCTGGTGAAGGCCCGGCGTAGCAGGTCCGTGACGAATCGCGCCGTGCCTTCGGCGGTCTTCAGCGCAACATTGCCCGAAAAACCGTCACTGACGATCACGTCGACCTCTCCAGTGGCCAGCTTGTCGCCCTCGGTGAAACCGTCGAATTGCATTGCAAGGCTGGCGCTTCCGCGCAACACCGCTGCGGCCTCGCGAATTTCGCCAGTGCCTTTCAGCTCTTCCGTGCCGATGTTGAGCAGGCGAACGCGCGGACGTTCAAGGTCCATCGCTACGCGCGCGTAGGCTGCGCCCATCACCGCGAATTCGACCAGATTGCGCGTGTCGCACTCGGTGTTGGCGCCGAGATCGAGCATCACCACGTCATTGTCACCCAGCGTCGGCAGCAGCGCCGCCAGTGCGGGCCGGTCGATCCCCGGCATTGTCCTCAGGGCCACCTTGGCCATCGCCATCAACGCGCCCGTATTGCCCGCGGAGACGGCAGCGCCCGCCTCGCCCTTTTTCACAGCCTGGATGGCGCGGCCCATCGATGTCTTGTTGGCACGGCGGATGGCAACCGCCGGCTTTTCATTGGCATCGACGACGCTTTCGCAATGAAAGATTTCGGACGCGGCGCGCAGGTTGGGATGATTGTCGAGCGCCGTCTTGAGGCGTACTTCATCGCCGAAAAGGCTGAAGCGCAGGCCGTCATGACGGCGACGCGCCTCCGCGACGCCCGCCATCATCACGCGAACGCCTTCATCACCGCCCATCGCGTCAATGGCGATATGCGGCTTGATGCTCACTCATTCCCCCTGAGTCTGGTGCCGCTCAGGCCCCGACAGCGATTACCTCACGGCCATTATAATGGCCGCAAGCGGTGCACATATGATGAGGACGCTTCAGCTCGCCGCAGTTCGAGCATTCCTGGAACGCCTCGATCTTCAGCGAATCGTGGCTGCGGCGCATTCCGCGCTTGGAGGGTGAGGTTTTCCGCTTCGGGACAGCCATATCGGCACCTGTATCCGTAAATTGCCAAAGTTTGCAGCGACGTTCGAACGGGCTCGGCATCGGCATCCGCCGACACTAAACCGATTGCCATAAGGCCGTCCGGTTATCGCGAAGTCATGCGCCTATAGCGGCTTTTCCCGCGCAAGCAAGTCTTTCCTTGGTCAAATATCCTTCAGCCATGCGCCATCGCGCGATCGCTCACATAGGGATTGGTCGCGCGCTCATGCCCGAAAGTGCTCATCGGTCCGTGGCCGGGGACGAAGGCCACGTCGCTGCCCAGCGGCCAGAGCTTTCCGGTGATCGCGTCGAGCAGGTCCTGATGATTGCCGAGTGGAAAGTCGGTTCTGCCGATCTATCCCTGAAAAATAACATCGCCAACGATCGCCAG
>JBFXHW010000131.1:0-7659 GCA_050176605.1 Sphingobium sp.
CACCGCCACGACCGCGCCCTGCCCACGGCGCGCGTGCCCCTCCCCAATGCCAGCCTGCTTGTCATGCGTGGGCAGACCCAGACAAACTGGAAACATGCGATCCCGAAAACGCGCCGCCCCATCGGCCCGCGCGTAAACCTTACCTTCCGGCGGATCTTCGTTTAGGCGAACGGCGGCTCACGACAACATTTCGGAGATTAGCAGGATCAGCAGGGAACAAGCTGCATCGAACTTCCAACCGTATTGAGAATCAAATTGAAAAGCCGAGTGGTTATGCGTCCAGCATTCACTCCAATGTCTAGGAGCAGCGCGGCAAGGAAGCCTTGCATTAGCGGATAGCCCCAACCCCAATAATCGCTGAAGATTACGGTCATCACCCAGTTCTGTCCGAGGACATACCAGACCGACGTAAGAGCTGTTGATAGGGTCAAGGTTACTGCAATTGGCAACAAGTGGCGAGCAGCATTCTGTTTGAACAGAGACAACAAAAAGGACGTGGCGAGCAATGCAGCGCTGCTTCCAGCGAAGATGTTAAGATCAGTGCGAAGCTCGCCTATCACCGTCTCATATTTCCCTAAGACCAACTGCTCTAATCTGTCTGTCGCCCTTCCGAAGCGGATTATCGAGCCTTTCATGTAACTGCGAACTGCGGCAGCAGCTTGTTCGCGCCGATTACAGTCAAGTTTGCATGCAGCCGCCAAGACATCTGCAACCACTCGATCTAGACCTCCGTCCAGTCCTCGTTGCATCTCGTCCATTCTCGTTTGAATGCCGTGCGCCACGGAATGGCCAAGTGGCGCCTTTTCAGCACCTTCAAAGGTTATGCCCGTTTCAGAAAGAGCCTCAGAAACTTGAACGCTTGTTTTTGAGACCACAACGTCTTTGATGTGATCGCCAAGTTCGTCTGGAGCAAAATTTATATATGCGAGAAGCAACGCGAAGATGGCCACACCTATCCCAGTCATCGCTAGATTGAACCTGCGCATAAGGTTTGTCGCCACCACAGCTACACAGCCTAGTCGGGTGACCATCTAAATCAAGCGCTTAGCAATGTCCGCATCCCACAACAATTGAGCTAAACTGGACGTATCGCTGACGACAACATTGCGGACTTTGATCGTGTCACTATAAACTCCGTCAATGCTGTGGTGGGACTGGACTAGTGGACAACGATGGGGTCTTCTTGCCGCGATGCTGGCCCTTGCCGCAATCCCTTGGATTGCGCTGGGCTGGCTTCCCTACGAGTGGGAAGCGTTTTTAGGGGGTATGTCGTTTCTGGTCATCCCGCAGCTATTAAGCTGGGGACTTTTCGTAGGCTTGAAAACTGGGCGTATGCCAGCTCGAGAAGAACCAATATTACGCACTGAATCACCACGGTGGTTTTGGGCAGTTGCCGCCATGTATGGTGGAGTACTAGCTTACATTCTTTACATCATTGCGATGGTTTTGACGGACATAGCTGCCGATGGAAATTGATGTCCGCTCCCCACCCCAAATTTGCCGTTCCTATCTACTCGCCTTCGCCTTGTACAAATCGGGATAGAGCCGCTTCAGCGCCGCCAGCTTCGGCGCGTCCCAGCGCAATATATAGGGGTGACGCGGGTTCTTCTCCAGGAAGTCCTGATGATAGGCCTCGGCCGGGACGAAACCGGTGAAGCCCTCTACTTTGGTTACGATCGGCGCATCCCACAGCCTCGTCTTGCCGAGCTGTGCCAGATAGGCGGACGCCACCTTGGACTGGTTGGGGTTCAGCGGGAACAGCGCGCTGCGATATTGCGTGCCATGGTCCGGCCCCTGATAATTGAGCGTCGTCGGGTCGGCGATCACGGAGAAGAAGACGCGCAGTAACGTGCCATAGCTGACGACCTTGGGATCGTAGGTCACGGCCACCGCCTCGGCAAAGCCGGTATTGCCGCCGCTCACATCCTCATAGCCGACGCGCTTGCCCTTCGGCCCGCCGGCATAGCCCGACTTCGCGAGCACGACCCCGTTCACATGGCTGAACACGCCCTCGACGCCCCAGAAGCATCCGCCCGCGAACAGTGCCGTCTCGAGCTTGCGGCCGGAATTATAATCCGCGGCGGGCGCGGGCGCGCGGACCGCCGCTTCGGCATGGGCGGGCTGATGCGCCAGCAACAGCGCGGCTGCCAGCCCGACGCCGAATCCGCCGAGAAATTTGTAGAGCCAGTCGGCCCGCAATATGTTCGCCATGGCGATCGCCTTCTTCTCTGTCCGTCTTCTGCCATTCGCCGGGGCACGGCAAAAGGTTACAGGCGGGACATAGAGAAGCGCCGCTGAGCCTGTGATGAACGGGCTATTTCAGCGCGGCGCAGGCTTCCTGAATTCGGGTGCACGCCTTTTTCAGCAACTCCTCGGACGTCGCATAGCTGATGCGGAACGCCGGGCCGAGGCCGAAGGCCGCGCCGTTGACGGCGGCCACCTGCACCTCGTCCAGGAAATAGCCGATCAGGTCATCGTCGTTCAGGATCGTCTGGCCCTTGGGCGTGGTCTTGCCGATCACGCCGCTGGCGTCGGGATAGACGTAAAAGGCGCCCTCCGGCACCGGGCAATCGAGCCCCGGCGCATCGTTCAGCATCGCGACCACCATGTCGCGCCGCTTCCTGAATGCGGAATTGCGTTCCTCAAGGAAGCTCTGGTCCCCGTTCAGCGCCGCGACGGCCGCCGCCTGGCTGATCGAACAGGGGTTGGAGGTAGACTGCGACTGCAGCTTCAGCATCGCCTTGATGATCCATTCCGGCCCGCCGGCAAAACCGATGCGCCAGCCGGTCATCGAATAGGCCTTGGAGCAACCGTTGACCGTCAGCGTACGGTCGTAAAGCTCCGGGCAGACCTGCGCGATGGTCGCGAACGGCGTCGGCGCGTACCAGACATGCTCGTACATGTCATCGGTCATCACCATCACATGAGGATGACGCAGAAGCACTTCACCCAGCGCCTTCAGTTCACCGGCGCTATAGGCAGCGCCGGAGGGGTTGGACGGCGAATTGAGCAGCACCCATTTCGTCTTCGGCGTAATCGCGGCTTCGAGCTGCTCCGGCAGGATCTTGTAGCCCTGGCTCGCCGGTCCTTCGACGAACACCGGCGTGCCGCCCGCGAAATTGACGATGTCGGGATAGCTGACCCAGTAAGGCGCGGGAATGATCACCTCGTCGCCGGCATCCACCGTCGCGACCAGCGCATTGAACAGCGTATGCTTGCCGCCCGCGTTAACGCTGATCTGGGCTGCCGAATAATCGAGGCTGTTGTCGCGCTTGAACTTGCGGGCGATGGCGTCCTTCAGCTCCGCCGTGCCGTCGACATTGGTATATTTGGTCTCGCCTGCGCGGATCGCGGCGATCGCGGCGTCCTTGACGAAATCCGGCGTATCGAAATCCGGCTCTCCGGCCGACAGGCCGATCACGTCCACGCCCTGCCGCTTGAGCTCGATGACGCGGGATGTCATCGCCAGCGTGGCGGAAGGCTGGATGCGGCCAAGAGCGGCGGAAGTCCTGTTCATCGGAAGTTATTCCTTACGGCGGCGGTTGAGATTTGCGGGCGCTTTAGCGAACCCTTCCCGCCGGGGCAACAGCCCGCCTGCGCACAATTGTTCTGCAGACTAGCCGGTGGCCAGTTGCGCGGCGACCAGCCCGCGAGACGCATTGCCGATGAAGAACCCGCGTTCCAGGTCGGTCAGCCGCAGATCGCCTTCGACCGCCTCCCCCATCGCCAGAAGGCTGGCACGCAGCACGCCGGGCAGCAGGCCGCGGACAAGCGGCGGCGTCACCAGCCTTTCACCGCGTTCGACGAAGATGTTGGAAAAACATCCCTCCGTCAGGAATCCTTCCTCGTCATACATCAGCACTTCATAGGTGCCGCCCTGCCCCAGCGCGTCGCGATAGAAGGCGCGATCGGTGGTCTTGTGCCACAGTCTCCAGTCCTCCGCCGGAACGGGGCGCCGCACTGCCGTCACCTGCATGATCGGCTCCGGCCATGTGCGATAGCCACGCACTTCTATGGCCAGCGTACCCCTGCGAGATACCAGTATGCGCACCCGGTTCTTCTCGGACAGCCGGAAGGTCGCGGCCTGCAATTCGTTGCGCGCGCCATGCCGGTCGAACGCAAATCCAAGTGCGTCGGCGCTCTTCTTGAGCCGCTGCAGATGATAGTCGAGCAGAGGCATCCCGTCGGTCGGATCGAACGCTATGGTCTCGATGAGGTCGAACTCGCCGTCCGGCGGCGGCACGCTATGCTCCGCTCCGTTCACCGGCGTGGCTCTTCATGGTCGGGGCGTCTGGAAGTGCTGTATCGGGACATTCGCTTCATTCATTCGGTGCCGCCGGTCGCATGGCCCGCAGCGGGTGGTTGCCTCCCGCCGTCCATGTCACACAAAATGGGGGCGGATGACAACCTGCAAGCGGGCAAATCGGCACAAGCCCCGCAGACTTTCCGTTGCGCTGCGACAAGGCGGCCGATAGAGGGACGGGATGAAGGAAAGTCAGCCCGTCATTCCCTCCCCGGTCGAAAGGCAATGGCGCCCGGCGGTGCTGCGCGGTCTGCGTGGGAAGTGTCCGGCATGCGGCGAGGGCCGCCTGTTCGCGCGTTTTCTGAAACCGGCGGCCCGCTGCAATCATTGCGGCATGGCATTGGATGGTCACCAGGCCGATGATTTCCCGGCCTATATCGTCATATTGCTGCTCGGCCACATCCTGATTCCGACGATGATAGAGGTCAATTACGCGCTCGACATTCCTGTGGGCTGGCAAGCGGCGATCTGGCCGACGCTCGCCCTGATCCTCGCGCTGCTGCTGATTCAGCCCGTGAAGGGCGCCGTCATTGCCTTTCAATGGGCGCGGCACATGCACGGCTTTTCGCGATAAATTTTTCCAGTTATTTGATCTATGCCCTTGTGTGGCAAAAATACAACATTACCTCTGTATCCGAAAGGAACAGGGTAGGATCATATGGACCTCGAAAAATTCACTGATCGCGCCAAAGGTTTTCTGCAATCGGCGCAAACCGTCGCAGTTCGCCTGAATCACCAGCGGATCACGCCGGAGCATATCCTGAAGGCCCTGCTGGAAGACAAGGAGGGCATGGCCGCTGGCCTGATCAAGGCGAGTGGAGGCGATGCGCCCGCCGCCGTGCGCGAGGTGGACGCCGCGCTGGCAAAGATCCCGTCGGTTTCCGGCTCCGGCGCCAGCCAGCCGCCCGGCCTCGACAATGATGCAATCCGCGTGCTCGATTCCGCCGAGCAGATCGGGAAGCAGGCGGGCGACAGCTATGTGACGGTCGAGCGGCTGCTGCTTGCGCTTGTTCTTGCCTCGACAACAGCGTCGGGCAAGGCGCTGGCCAAGGCCGGAGTGAAGGCCGAGGCGCTGAATGCCGCAATCAACCAGATGCGCGGAGGCCGCACCGCCGACACCGCATCGGCGGAGGACCGCTATGACGCGCTCAAGAAATTCGCGCGCGATCTGACCGAGGCTGCAAAGGCGGGCAAGCTCGATCCCGTGATCGGTCGCGACGAGGAAATCCGCCGGACTATCCAGATCCTTGCGCGACGCACAAAGAACAATCCTGTCCTGATCGGCGAGCCCGGCGTCGGCAAGACCGCGATAGCCGAAGGCCTCGCACTGCGCATCGCCAATGGCGACGTGCCCGATACGCTGAAGGACCGCGCGCTGATGGCGCTCGACATGGGCAGCCTGATCGCTGGCGCCAAATATCGCGGTGAGTTCGAGGAGCGCCTGAAGGGCGTGCTCGACGAGGTGAAGGGCGCAGAAGGCCATATCATCCTCTTCATCGACGAGATGCACACGCTGATCGGTGCGGGAAAGTCCGAAGGCGCGATGGACGCTGGCAATCTGCTGAAGCCGGCGCTGGCACGCGGCGAGCTGCACTGCATCGGCGCGACCACGCTCGACGAATATCAGAAATATGTTGAGAAGGACGCTGCGCTCCAGCGCCGCTTCCAGCCCGTCTTCGTGGGTGAGCCGACGGTCGAGGACACCATTTCGATTCTGCGTGGGCTCAAGGAAAAATATGAGCTGCACCATGGCGTGCGCATCACCGACGGCGCGCTGGTGTCGGCCGCGACGCTGTCCAACCGTTACATCTCGGACCGGTTCCTGCCCGACAAGGCGATCGACCTGATGGACGAGGCCGCGTCCCGCCTGCGCATGGAAGTCGAGTCCAAGCCCGAGGAGATCGAGACGCTCGACCGCCGCATCGTTCAGATGAAGATCGAACGCGAGGCGCTGAAAAAGGAGAGCGATCAGGCGTCGAAGGACCGGCTCGCCACGCTGGAGGAGGATCTTGCGAACCTCGAACAGCAGTCGGCCGAACTTACCGCGCGCTGGCAGGGCGAGAAGGACAAGATCGCAGGCGAGCAGCGTCTCAAGGAAGAATTGGACGCCGCGCGGCTCGAAATCGAGCAGGCGCAGCGGTCCGGCGACTATGCCAAGGCGGGCGAGCTGCAATATGGCCGCATCCCCGATCTCGAACGCCGCCTCGCCGAAGCGAGCGAGGCGAGCGCCGGCGCAATGCTGCGCGAGGAGGTGACGAGCGAGGACATCGCTTCGGTTGTGTCCCGCTGGACCGGCATCCCCGTTGACAAGATGATGGAGGGCGAGCGCGAAAAGCTGCTGCAGATGGAGCAGGAGCTGGGCAAGCGAGTGATCGGTCAGGAGGATGCGGTCAAGGCCGTCTCCACCGCCGTGCGCCGCAGCCGTGCGGGGCTGCAGGATCCGAACCGGCCGCTTGGCTCCTTCCTGTTCCTCGGTCCTACCGGTGTCGGCAAGACCGAGCTCACCAAGGCGCTCGCCGGCTTCCTGTTCGACGACGACAACGCGATGGTGCGCATCGACATGAGCGAGTTCATGGAGAAGCACAGCGTCGCGAGGCTGATCGGCGCCCCTCCGGGCTATGTCGGCTATGAGGAAGGCGGCACGCTGACCGAGGCGGTCCGCCGCCGGCCCTATCAGGTCGTGCTGTTTGACGAGGTCGAAAAGGCGCATGGCGACGTGTTCAACGTGCTGTTGCAGGTGCTGGACGACGGACGCCTGACGGATGGGCAGGGCCGCACGGTCGATTTTTCAAACACGATCATCGTGCTGACCAGCAACCTCGGCAGCCAGTTCCTCAGCAACATGGCCGACGACCAGAAGGTCGAGGATGTGGAGCCGCAGGTGATGGAGGTCGTTCGCGCCCACTTCCGGCCCGAATTCCTCAACCGGCTCGACGAGATCATCCTGTTCCATCGCCTCGGCGCGGAGCATATGGCACCGATCGTCGATATCCAGGTGGCGCGCGTGGCGAAACTGCTCAAGGATCGCAAGGTGACGCTGGACCTCAGCGAAGGCGCGCGCAACTGGCTCGGGCGCGTCGGTTACGACCCGGTCTATGGCGCAAGGCCGCTGAAGCGCGCGGTGCAGAAATATCTGCAGGACCCGCTCGCCGAGATGATCCTGTCCGGCCAGGTGCCCGACGGATCGACGGTCCGGGTCGAGGATGGGGACGGGGCACTGAAACTCAGCGTTTCCTGAATCCCTCACCAGCCCCAAATGAAAAGGGCGGCCCCGCAAGGCCGCCCTTCCTTTTTGGTCTTGGGTCAGAGATCAGAAATCGACCTTAGCACCGACCTTGAAGTAGCGGCCGAGGATA
>JBFXHW010000132.1:0-7649 GCA_050176605.1 Sphingobium sp.
TCCTCCAGAATAAAAAGCGGGCGCCCGACCTTCTCGCCGAGCGCAATCGGGTCGGGTCCCGCACCCGCGCCCGCTGCAAGGAGTATCCAGTCGGTGGGCGCGGCGGTCTTCAAAGCCCAGCCCAGCTCGCCCGCATGCACGATGACGAGGTGCTGCGGCAGCGATACATAGGTAAGCGGATTGAAGGTGAAGCCCTTGGGATAAAGCACGCGCCCATTGGGCAATGTCACATCCATGTCGAGCGTGTAGAAGGGGACGACGCTGCGCGTGCGCGCGGTGATAGCCGGGCCGAGGCTTGCCGCCTTCATCGCCGACCAGCGCGAGCGCGGCCCGAATTTGGGCGCGAGATCCTTGGGCAGGGTTGCGACCTTTGCCTCGATTTCGGCAAGCGCATCGGGCTCGACGATCGCCCAGGTCCGCCCGATCGTCGATGTAGCGGCATGGGCACTGCAGGCGAGGATCATCGACACCGCGATCAGCGCCGCAATGGTCGCGGCCTGAAACCACACCGCATGGGTTGGAGCAGGGCGGGGATCAGCGGCCATGGCTGAGCCTGCGCCAGCCCGGCGCGGCGCTACCCGCCGGTTCGCCCAGGATCGCGGCGAGCAGCGACGCGATGCCAACCGCCGATACCAGAATGATGAGACCAGTCAGGCCCGCGCCGATCCCAGGCTGGCCTTGGAGCATCAGCCAGGCCTCGACGAGAAAGAGAAGCTGGCTTCCCACGAGCAGGCGGACGCAGGACGGCGCGGGGGTGTCCGAGAAGGCGCCCCTCATGACTGCCTCCAGCGCTGCCAGGCCGAAAGAAGTCGGCTGGTGACGCCAGAAAGGCCAACCAGCATGGTGCCGCTTGCAAGACAGCCCAGACCGACGATGATCGATCCACGCACGACCAGTTCGGTCGGCTGGTGAAGCAGAAGCCCGGCCACCAGCACAAGGCTCGTCAGCATGACGGTTTCGATGAGGATCAGCCGGAAACGCCAGCGGATCGCTTCATTCTCGGCGCGAATCGCGACCCGCGCCTCGATCATGCGCTCGATCGCCGCGTCCTTCGAGATGTCGGCGATCACCGGGTTCGGGCGATATTTTCCATTGAGCATGGGCTTTACTCCGCCGCCTCGGCCCTGCGGCCGAGAATGTCCGCGGCATCGACGCCGGCGAGCTCGCACACCGCTTTGAGCGGCGAGCACCCGGCGCGCAATTTCGCCTCGAAGGCCGCAACCTCATTGGGCGCGCTGGTGTTGATCCAGTAGGAAAAGGGGTCGACCACAAGCCGGGCAATGCCGAGCCCCAGGGGAGAATCGATAAAGACTTCAGAATAATGCGGCTTGGAGTTGCGAACGGATTTCAGGAGTTCGAGGACAAAGCCGGAATAGTCGAGGATCTTGTTCTCGACCGCCTTGTCATAGGTCGATCCCTGCAGCAGGAACCGGGTCGCGGCATTTTCGAGGATCACCTGACCCGTGCCGCCAAAGAGTAGCAGGTCGTTCATCGACTGCAGCACGATCCCGAAGCTGCCCTGATATTTGCGCGCGCGCCTGTATCCCTGACCGAAGGCTTCGGCGAGGCGCGACAGGTCCTGGCCTTCGGTTTTGGTCATGAACTGGGCGGCCTCATCGCACAGCACGAAGCGGGGGCGGTCGCGAGCCGAGAGATAGAGCTCCTGCGTAACCGCGTTCACCACCACCATGACAATGACGTTGAAGAGGTCCGGCATCGCCTTGAGGCGCTCGAGTTCGAGCACCACGAATTCATCCTGGGCAATGTCGAAGGTCGAGGGCCCGTTGAAGAAATGGCCATAGGCGCCTTCGCTCGCGAAATCGCGCAGGTTGAACGCCAGCTCGCGCGCGACCGGTACCAGATGCTCGACCCGGTCGAGATCGGACATGGCGAACTCAGGATAGGCGCCCAGCCAGGCACGAACCGCGTCGATGCCTTCCTCGGCATGGCCTTCGTCGATCGTCCACTGGACTGCGGACTTGAGGAGATTCCATTCCGAGGTGGACACGCCCTTGCGCGTCGCCGCATTGGCCATTTCAGCGACGATCGCGACCGCCATCGAAATAGCCGACTGCTTGTCCTCGCCGTCGAGCGCGAAGCCCATGTCGAACGGATTGAGGACGAGCCGTTCTTCGCCGACATCGATATAGCGTCCCGAGCAGAGCGTGCAGAGCTTGCGGTAGCTGCCGCCAATGTCGATGATGCGGATGAGCGCACCTTGCGCATAATATTGTTGGCAGAGATTGTTGAGGAGGAAGCTCTTGCCCGCCCCGCTCTCGGCCGAAACGATGAAATTATAATTGTTGATGCGCGGGTCGAACAGATCGAGCGTGATCAGCTGTCCCTTGCGCCCGGTGTAAAGGAGCGCGGGCCTCCCGCCGCCGCGAAAATCGGTCTGCACCGGCGCCATCAGCACCGCGGCCTTGACCGGCATGCGAAAGTCGCGTTCGAGCATCTTCATCGTCCGGCCATCGGGATAGAGGCCGAAGGGCAGGCTCATCGGCAGCAATATCGGCAAAAGATAGCTTTCCTCCTGCATCATGAAGGGCAGGGGCTCGCTCTCCCACAAGCGTTTGGCGCGCGCCGCCATTTCGCGGGCCTGCCCGCTGTCGCGCCCGAACACCCAGACGGTCGGGATCACGCGGACGAATTTGCTGTTTCCCGCCTCGTCGAGAACCCAGCTTATCTCCTCGATCTGCTTGCCGACCTCGACGGCAAAGCTGCCCGCCGCTTTCTGTGCCGAGAGGACCTGCGCGCGTTTGTGGATCTCGAAGGCCGAATGATCGAACAGGACATTTAGAGTGTAGAGAAAGGGACCGCCGATCTGGTCACTGTCCTCGGCGCTCCCGCGCATGCCTCCGGTCAGGCGGTTGGCGCGTTCGGCCGACAGCCGGCGCGCGGGCGACTTGGGCGTCAGGCAGCGCGCAACCTGGTTGCCGAGGAAGAGCTCGGGTCCGTCGAACAGAAGATCGGGGCCCGCGTCGATGATCTGCCTGCGGATCGGCGGCGCCGCGCCCCCGGCATCAGGCTGGCTGGTGAACACGCCCGGTGCATCGGCAAAGACGCCATTGAAGATACGCCGGTAGAAGGATACGATTTCTTCGGGCGGCAGGCGCACAATGCCGAGCTTTTCGAGCTGCTCTTCGATCTGGCGCTTCAGGTCGCTCGCCATCGGCCGCCGCGTCTTGGCCGCAAGGATGGTGCGAAAGTCCCGCAGCGGAATCCCGTGCAGCGCCTGGAGGCCATGACGGCCGCGCCCCAGATAGTCCGCTGTCCGCCGGGCGGACGCCTGGATCAGCGGATCGGGCCGGGTCTTCATGTCCAGAAACGCGTCGAGCGCGGGGTCGATCACCGGATCGGCGAAGCTCATGATCTGGAGCACCGTGCCTGGCGCGAAATGGATGTTGAGCAGACCGAGCAGCGCCTGATGCACATGCGCGAACATGTAAGCCGATGGTACCAGCTCCCAGGCATAGCCGAACCCGTCGTCGATGCAGAGAAAGGCTTCCTCCCCCTCGTCCCAGGCAACCAGCGGCAGGAAATCGGAGAAGCGGTCGCGCGCGACGCTTTGGCGCAGCCGCGTGAAGCTCAGGCCGCCGCCGCTCTTTGCGCCGGGCGCCCTCATGGCCGTGGCTCCTCGGCGGAAGCATCGGTCGATGATGTGTCGCGGACCTGGCCCAGAACCGGCGCCTGCGCCGCAGGCGACAGCGGATTGACCAGATAATTGCCGACAACCCAACTGGGCGTGTCGAGGATCGAATAGACGTAGCGGGGCATGTAGAGCCGGTCCGGCCGCTGCCGGTCGGCATAGGGCAAGATCAACGTGCGCACGGTCCGCGGCGACTTCAGCATCGGTGTCACCGGGTCGTCGATGAGACCCTGAAGCTCGCGATAGACGCTGTCACGATAGCTGCTAAAGCCGTTTGGATCGGCCGCGCGGCGGCGGGAACCAACGCCGGGCGCGGCCGATCCGGCAGCGCGCCTGTCGTCGCGCTGACCTTTCAGAAGCTTTCGATCATTGGTGACCTCGGGGTCGGAGCGGGAGGCGCGTCCTGCAACCGCGTCTTTATAGGCCTGCTCGGGATGAACGCACTGGCCATGATCGCTGTTCTTGCAGCTGAACTTCTCCGAATAGGGCGACATCACAGATCCCAGCGTCGCACAGGAGGATAAGAGGGCAGCGGCCGGCAGGATCGCCGCGCGCAACAGGCCGAGGCTCGATCGATGAGCAGATGAATGGTGTTGCATCAGAATTTGCTCCCCGCGCTGGGTTTGATCTCGAGGGTCACGCCCTCCTGGATGACGACGACGACGTCCTTGGCGGCGCCGACCTCGACGATCGGACCGGCCTGGCGGGCAAGATCGAGATAAAAGTCGGTGAGCTTGTCCGAGGACTTGGAGAGGCCGCCCGCGATGCCCGACTTAGCGGCGTCACCGGCGTCGAGGCTGCGCACGGTGCCGAGCGCCGAGGTCGAGGTCTCGCCGAATGTATTCTCGACCGTCTGGCTGATGCCGCTGATCGTTCCGGCGATGAAACTGCGCGCGAGCGCGGCGCCCGCGCGGGTCACGACCTTCCCCGACAGGCCCTTCTTGCCGTCGGTGTCGACGAAGAAGCCCTTGACGCTCTGGTCGACGACGGAATGCTCGTCGAAATCGACGCAGGAGAGCGAAACGAGCTGCACCTCGACCCGCTCCTTGGCGAGGCTGCCGGTCGCATTGCCGACGACGAAGCACCCCGAAAGGTTCGCCTTGACGTCATTGGGCAGCACGGCTGGCGCCTGGACGCGCGCGATGATCGGCTCGGGGTTCGAGGTCGCGTCCCGGCTCGCGAGCGCGTCGATCCCCGTCAGCAGCCGCGCCTTCATGAAACCAGGCGGCAAATAGATCGTCCGCAACTTTTTTTTCGAGTCCGCGCCTCCGCCGCCAGCGTCTTTCGGCACCACCGGCAAACTGGCCTCACCGATCGCGCCGACGATCTTTTCCTGCGGCGGCGCGGGCGGGGCGGACGGCGGAACAGGCGGCGCCGGCAGGCTGCCATCACCATTGCCCATCTCCGCGTCCGATGGCGGCGCTGGAAAAGCGGGCGCACTGCCGGGAAGCGCGGGCGGCAGTGGCCCGTCCTCGAGCGATCCGGCGGCCACGCCCTGAGCGCCTATCGGCGTCTTGCCTTCCTCGATCGCCGTCACCCGGTCGCCGAGCATCTGCTGGCCGTCGAGTACCTTCTTGAGATCGCCGCGCAGCTTTTCCTCGAGGCTGTCACCACGCAGGCCCGCGCCCATGTCGAGCTTGGTCGCGGCAGGACCGGCATCGACTGGCGTGTCGGACGTGCTCGCCGTGTAGAGGCCATAGCCCAGCACACCGATGGCGGCGGCAATGCCCATTTGCTTGGCGCGCAATTTCTGGGTTGAACTCAAGGTTTCCAACCGCCTGGCCAGGGCTTTCCAGGCCGAGCCTTCGGTGGCGCGCCGCTTCTCCGCTGTCGCCTGCTCGGCAAGCCGCGCCTCATAGGGGCTTTGCTCCAGTGCCGATGCCGCTGTGCCTTCTGGCGGTTCCTTCTCCTCGCTCATTGGACCGCTCCCCGCCGCACGATGATGAGACGGGCGGTATCGCCCGCATGGAGCTCCGAGCGATCGAGCGTGATCGCGAAGATGTTGGCGCCGAGCGGCGAGACGAGAAAGGACCGCTCATCGAGCCGCTGATCGGCCGAAACCCGCACCAGATATTCGCTCGCGGAAAGCCCCGCGCCGTCGATCGAGATCCGCCGCCGCTCATGGAGCGTTGCTGCCGCCAATGAGGGCAGGGCGAAATCCCGTGCGAGCGGCGCGACCTCGGAAAAGCTCGCGGGGACCCGATCCTGGAGCAGTGCAAGGGTGATCGACACCGCGCGCTCCTCCTCGACCAGCGGACCCAAAAGCTCGGCATTGGCCTTTGCGCGCTGCGCCGCGCCCGGCGCCAGGATCACGGTTTGCGCCGGAATGTCGGACGGCTCGGTGTAAAGCGGATAGACAGCGCCGTTGCAGGTCACGAAGAATTCGGAAGGGGCGCTCGCATAGGTGCGCGTCGCGATCATCTCGCCGTCGAGTTCCTTTACCAGGAACTTGATCCAGGCGTCGGCGCCGCTCCTTTCGACGGCAATGCCCTTTTCGGCCGAGAATTTGACATCCTCGATCTCGCCGCCTTCGCACACGATATGATTGACGTCATGATTGGAGAGGCGAAGTGTGCTGGTCTGGTCGGGCAGCGCAAAGATCGATTGCGCCTGCGCCTCACCGGCGAGTGCTGCGCTCAAGCCGAGCAGAATGGCGGTTCGCGCGCAGCCACGCATTTGCCTCATGCGATCAGCGATCGGCATCGAAATTCTCCTCATGGAGGGACGTCAGCCAGAAGCGGCCATTTTCGACCGCGTAGCCGATGCGAAGATTGCCGCGGAACTTGCGGATCACCCCGCCGATGACGCGGACCTTTTCGACCGGCACGAGGATCGCGGTGTTGGTCGTCATCACCGGCTGGTCGGGGCGGATATAGGTGGCGATCGAGAGCGTCGGATTGTCGGCGAGCTCGTCGAGAATGGAATTCAAACTGTCGCGCAGCGCATTATAGGCTGCAGGATGCGCGATCGCGAGCAGCTCCTCGAACTGCCGGTCGGCAGAATAGGCCGAATAGGTTCCCGCCAGGCTGACGATGTTGCGCGTCATGATCCGCAGATAGCCGGGCGAGGGCGTATTGCCGGTCACATAAAGATCGCCGCCCGCGCCGAAGGGAATGATCACGGTGCGCTGGTTCTGGTTCGACGAATAGATCACCACCCCAAGCACCGCCGTCACGCCGAACAGGCCGACGATCGCGAATTTGAGCAGCCTGTTCTCTTCGAACAGATTGGACGATCCCTGCAGATAGCGGTGGATGCCCCAGCTTGCCGGTTTGCCGTCGAGCGGGTCGTTATTGGGGTCTGTCCGGCCTTTGAGGAACGCCATGATTTGCCTCACTCGTAAAAGCGGGTCTGGGTCGGACCCGGATAGTGACGGAAGCGGACGAGGCCCCAGCGCCAGGCGAGGTGCGGAATGAAGCCGCGCGGCTTGGTGCGCTTCCAGGGGATGAAAAGGAGAAGAGCCAGGATGAGCGCCCAGCCGATCACGCCGCCGACGATGACGGCGACGAAGATCGTCGACATGACCAATATGAACTCGTCCGAGCCGAACCAGAGGATCTGGACCGGGCGGTGGAGATATTGGGGCAGGCGTTCGTCCAAAACTCTTCTCCTCCTGCTTCACGACAGTCCGGCCGGGCCGGTTGTCGATATCCGAACCCCACGGGGGCGGGCTCGGCTGGGCGGGCCTGGGTGCGTCACGGTACGCCGCCCGGACCAGGACTTCAGATCACCATCCCGAAGGTCTGGAGGATGGTGTCGGATTTGATCAGGCAGACCGCGGCGACGATGGTCGGGATGCCGACCATCACGTTCGAGAACAGCCGCGAGACGCCAAAGAGAAAGGCCGCGACGCCGCCGACGAAACCCAGCGGACCCTTGACGCCCTTGTTCACGACGATGTCGTAAATGTCGTAGCCAAGGTCGCCGGCGGCCGGCGCGGTAAAGGCGTGCGCCCCTCCGCTCATCGCCGCGAACAGCGCCAAAGGGACGCCGATATTCG
>JBFXHW010000133.1:0-7527 GCA_050176605.1 Sphingobium sp.
GGCTCCTGCTGGCGCACGAAAACCGCATTGCCGGGCTTCAGCCGCGTACCCTCCAGCGCGGCGACACTCTTTCCGCGCGCCTTCTGGGTCGACTCCAGCTCGAACGCCATGTCGAAATGATCCTCGATGGCGCCCTTTCCGCGCCCGTTGACGAAGATCATCGTCTCGATGCCCGCCTCGATCGCCTCGTCCACCGCATATTGGATCAGCGGCCGGTCGACCACCGGCAGCAGCTCCTTCGGCACCGCCTTGGTTGCGGGAAGGAAGCGCGTGCCCATGCCCGCCACGGGGAAAACGGCCTTGCGGATTTTCTTGTTCGCCATGCGTATTTCTCATCCTGTCCGAATCGGATGACCCGACTCATAAATGTAAAAAGTTGAGGTTTTCTGGCCTTGCCGGAAACCACGCGTCAGAAATCGACGGCGATCCCCTTGCGTTCCCAGTCGCCATAGCGGGTCGGGCTCAGGTCTTCGGTGACGCGCGGCGGCGCGTCCACCGGGTCGGGCTGCGGTACCGGCGGGCTCTTGCTGAGATAGGCCGGCGGCTTCACATGATCGGGGCGCTTGCCCATGAAAACAGTCTCCACAAGGACGTTTCGCAGGCGCACAATTATAGCCAAGCGCCCCGATGTTCAAGGTTGCCGTCTCCGCGCACACGGCAGGCCGGTCTTTACCGGAGACGCAAAACCGCTAAGCGGGTGGCAATGACAAGCCGATCAGCCCCAAGCCGCAGACGCCGCAACCGCCCTCCGCAGGGTGGCCGGGAAGTACCCGGCTTCGCGGCGCGCAGGGCCGCGCTCCGCCTGCTGGATGCGGTGATGCGGCGGGGCCAGCCGCTCGAAACCGCGCTGCACGCCGCCGCGCAGGGGCTGCCGGGGCAGGACCGGTCGCTGGCCCACGCGATTGCGGCCGAGGTGCTGCGCTGGACCATCGATCTCGACGCGCTGATCGACAGCGCGACGCCGCAACGCCTGCCCGACGACGCCAAGGCGCGGATGGTGCTCCGGCTCGCGCTGGCGCAGATCGTGCGGCTGGAAACCCCGCCCCATGCGGTCGTCGCCACCGCGCTGCCGCTGGTCGATGGCGGGCCGCGCAAGCTCGTCCACGGCGTGTTGGGCACGTTGATCCGCGAGGGCGCGGTCCTGCCCGACATACCGTCGCTGCCGCCCGGCATCGCGGATCGCTGGCGCGCGCAATGGGGCGAGGATGTGACTGCGGCGGCCGCACGGGCGCTGGGCCGCCGCGCACCGATCGACCTGACGCTGGCGGACCCGGCCGAAACAGCCCGCTTCACCGAAATGATGGATGGCGCATCGCTGATGCCGGGCCATATCCGCCTTGGCCATGATACCGCCGTGGCGGACCTGCCGGGATTCGCGGACGGCCGCTGGTGGGTGCAGGATCTCGCCGCGAGCCTGCCCGCGCGGCTCGCCGGTGCGGGCGACGGGCGCAGCGCGATCGACCTGTGCGCCGCGCCTGGCGGCAAGACTATGCAGCTCGCGGCGGCAGGCTGGCGGGTCACCGCGCTCGACTCCAGCGCAAAACGGCTCGAACGCATGGCGGAGAATCTTGCGCGCTGCAATCTCACGGCGGAAACGGTGAAGGGCGATGCGCTGACATGGGAGCCGCCCGGCCCCGCCGACCTCGTCCTGCTCGACGCACCGTGCAGCGCTACCGGCATTTTCCGCCGTCACCCCGACGTGCTTCATCGCGCCGGGCCGCGCCAGATCGCAGAGATGGCCGAGCAGCAGGCCCTGATGCTGGATCGCGCCGCGCAGTGGGTTCGGCCCGGCGGCCTGCTGATCTACGCGACCTGCTCGCTGGAACAGGCGGAAGGAGAGGAGCAGATGGCGAACTTCCACGCGAACCATCCGGGTTTCGCCGTAGACGCTCCCCGAACGGGCGAACTGCCGCCCGCTATCATTCCGTCACCAGAAGGATGGGTACGCACGCTGCCCGGCATGCTGGACGAGGAAGGCGGCCTGGACGGCTTCTTCATCGCTCGCCTGCGCCGAACCGTATAGGCGTCGTCAGCCCGGCGCGCCCTCGATGCAGCCAAACCAGCCAAGGCCGCGATAGGTCTCGTAACCCGGCGTCAGCGCATAGCAGATCATGCGCTTGCCGTCGGCGTAGAAGCCCTGTTTCGCATCGGCCTTTAGCGGATAGGTCTCGCTCAGCGAACAGGCCTTGTCGGAGCAGGCGATCACCTGATGCTTCGCGTTGAGCAGCATCACGCGCGTGTCCTTCCGCTCCGCTTCGCTCAGGGCGACGCCCTGCACAATGTCGCGCGCCTGCGGTTCCCAGTCGAAAAAGATGCCCAAAACGCCCAGTGCCTCTCCATCGACAGCGCCGTCGCGCCGGATCGCGGTCGAATAGATGGCTGTCTGTGCATTGCCGAGAGCCGGCGTGCGATTGATGTCGCACACCGAGAAATCGTCGCCATTCGCCGTGCGCATGCCCTGTTTGAACCAGTCCGCGTCCGCCACATTCTGGCGCAACGCGTCGGGAAAGCGGCTGGATCGGCCGGTCGCCACGACCTTGCCCTTTCGATCCGCGATCCACAGGTCGAGATAGACGGTGTAGGAGCGCAGGATGGTCGCCAGCCGGTCGCAGGCGTGGGAGAGCGTTTCGGGCGATTGTGCCTGCAGCGCGTCCACCACCGCGCTGTCCGTTGCCCACCAGCGCACATCGCAGGATCGCTCGTAGAGGTTGCGGTCGATGATCTCGACAACGTTGCGGGCGAGGTCGGCATAACGCTGGCCCTTGAAATCGGTCATCATCTGCCGCCCGGCGGTTTCGATCCGCGCCGTGTTGGCGGCGATCTCTTCACGCAACTGGGCCGAAAGGGCATTCACTTCCTCGGCGACGGCGCCCATTTCACGCGCCACGACGCCAAAGCCCTGCCCTGCCTCGCCCGCCCTTGTCGATTCCAGCCGGGCATTCATCGACAGGATCTGCGTCCGCAACATGATGCGGTCGATAACGGCGATCTTTTCCCCTGTTATGCGCGAAACTTCGAATGCCAGCTTCAATATGTCGTCTTGCATGGACCAGATCCACCTCGCCCGAGTGAATCCTCTCCCTTTTCCCTTTATTTAGCGATTATTCGGGAAAAAAATTAACAGCCCGCTAACCACAGGGCAATGACCGTGTGAAATCGCCATCCGGGCTCGTCGGGCACCTCATCCGGACTGCCCGCGCGGCGCCGGTGAAGGAAATCGCAAAATCCCCTCCGCAGGCCGCTGCGGCTGTTGCGCCGCAACGCCTGCACGGTTAATGCAGGCTGTTCATGGACCGCCCCATCCTCATTGCCCCCTCGATCCTGTCGGCAGACTTCGCACGTCTGGGCGAGGAAGTACGCGCCATCGATGAAGCGGGCGCCGACTGGGTGCATGTCGACGTGATGGACGGCCATTTCGTGCCCAATATCACCATTGGCCCGATGGTCGTGAAGGCGTTGCGCCCGCACACGGCCAAGGTGATGGACGTGCACCTGATGATAACGCCGGTCGATCCGATGCTGGACGCGTTCGCCGAAGCGGGCAGCGACATCATCACGGTGCACCAGGAGGCCGGGCCGCACCTCCACCGGACGGTCCAGCGCATCAAGGCGCTTGGGAAGAAGGCGGGCGTGTCGCTCAACCCGTCTACCCCGGCGAAGATGCTCGACTATATCCTCGAGGAAATCGACCTCGTGCTGGTAATGAGCGTCAATCCCGGCTTTGGCGGCCAGAGCTTCATCGAGAGCCAGCTCCGCAAGATCGAGGCGATCCGCAAGTCGATCGACAAGCTCGGCAAGCCGATCCATCTGGAGGTGGACGGCGGGGTCGACGCGAGCACCGCGCCGCGCGTGATCGCGGCCGGAGCGGACGTGCTGGTCGCCGGAACCGCGACTTTTCGCGGCGGACCGGATGCCTATGCAACCAATATCAAGGGGTTGCGCGGGGCATGAACGACCTTTCCAACCCTCTTCTGCACAACCAGGCCGAAGGCGGTGTCGACGGTGTCGAGAGCGGCAAGCGCCTCATCCGCCTTTCGACCGACAAGGGGTCGTCGCTCGCCGAGCGCGTCGCCAATCATTTCTATCGGCTTACATGGCGCACGCCGCTGCATTCGATGCGGCTCAAGGGCAAATATCCGCTGAAGCTGCTTGCGGTGCCGAAGGACGAAATCACCGGAGATGCGCGCGCCGGAAAGGCCATTCGCGCCGGCTTCTTCCTCTTCCGGGGCCAGAAGCATCAGGTCGCGGGCCTCGATTTCTTCGCACCCATGGCGCCGGCGCTGGCGGGCTATCTTCACGGCTTTCGCTGGCTGCGCGATCTGGCGCACGCGGGCACGCGCGAACAATGCGCCCCGGTCGCCGAGCAGATCATGCGCTCGTGGCTTGCCGCCCATGCCGAAAAGCCGAGCGAACCGGCCTGGAGCCCGGATAATGCCGGCTGGCGTATCCTCCTCTGGACGTCGCATGCGCCGCTGATTCTCTCGACCAGCGACCTCGTCTATCGCTCGCTCGTCCTCAACTGCATCGCGCGGACCGCCCGGCATCTCGACCGCGGCGCAGAAAAGGCTCCCCCCGGCCTTCCACGGCTCGTCGCCTGGGGAGGGATCATCGCCGCCGGGCTCCTTCTCCCCGGCGGAGAGCCGCGTCGCGCCTTTGGCGAAGCGGGTTTCAAGCGCGCCATTGAAGAAGCATTCTACAGCGACGGCGGCATAATCAGCCGCTCACCCACCGATCAGCTTCTCGGTATCGAGCTGATGGCCATGGTGCTGGCCGCCTATGACGCGATGAGGGAGGAGGCGCCCTCTTTCCTCAACGAAGCACTGGGCCGCACCGTTGCCGCGCTGCTCGGCCTGACGCACGGCGATGGGGGTCTCGGCAGCTGGCAGGGTGGCGGAGCGACGGCCGCAAAGCTGGTCGAATCGGTAGTCGAGGCGAGCGGCGTCAGAACCCGTCCGCTGCGCCAGGCGCGTGACTGGGGCTATCAGCGCCTGACCGGCGGCTCGACCGTGCTCCAGGTCGACGCCGCGCCCCCGCCGGTGGCGCGGATCGCGGGCGCGGGCTGCGCATCGACCTGCGCGATAGAGATAAGCGACGGGTCGAACCGGCTGATCGTCAATTGCGGCGGGGCCAGCCTCGTCGGCAGCCTGATACCGCAGGACCTCGCCAAGGGCCTGCGCTCGACGGCAGCGCACAGCACGCTGGTGCTGAACGACACCAATTCGACCGCCATCCTGGCCGACGGCACGCTCGGCCGGGGAGTTACCGAGGTCGAGCTGCACCGGCAGGAAATGGAGAATGGCAGCCGCATCGAGCTGAGCCATGACGGCTATGTCCGCCGCCACGGCTATGTTCACCGCCGCCTGCTGGTGATGAGCGCGGACGGCAAGGACATTCGCGGCGAGGACATGCTGTTGCCGACGCAAAGGCGCAAACGTCCCGTCGCCGCGCCCTATGCGCTGCGGTTTCATCTCGCGCCGCATGTCGACGCCTCGCTGACGGCGGATGGCCTTGGCGCGCTGCTGCGCATCGACATGGGGGCGCTGTGGCAGTTTCGCTGCGGCTCCGGCAGTCTCACGATCGAGGACAGCCTGTGGGTGGATGGCGAGGGCAGGCCCCACCCGACGAAGCAGCTCGTCATCACCGCAGCGGCCGAGCCTGGCGGCAACAGCCTGGGCTGGCTGCTCAAGCGCGTGGGTTAACAGGGAAAAGCGATGAAAGATGTAAAGATCGGCCGGGCACTCCTCTCGGTGTCCGACAAGACCGGGCTGGTCGAACTGGGCAAGGCGCTGGCGCGTCACGGCGTGGCGCTGGTTTCTACCGGCGGCACGGCGAAGGCGCTGCGCGACGCGGGGCTCGACGTCGCCGACATATCCGACTTGACCGGCTTTCCCGAGATGATGGACGGGCGGGTGAAGACGCTGCATCCAAAGGTGCATGGCGGTCTGCTCGCCGTGCGCGGCAATGCCGAGCATGTCGCCTCCATGACCGAGCATGCGATCGAACCGATAGACCTTGTGGTCGTCAACCTCTATCCTTTCGCGCAGACCGTGGCGAAGGGTGCAGAGCGCGACGAGGTCATCGAGAATATCGATATCGGCGGCCCTTCGATGGTCCGTTCCGCCGCGAAGAATCACGAGAGCGTGACCATCGTCACCGACCCGGCCGACTATGGCCGGCTTGTCGAGGAGATGGACGCGAAGGGCGGCGCCACCAGCTATGATTTCCGGCGCCTGTGCGCGGCCAAGGCCTATGCAGCCACCGCCGCCTATGATGCGACGATCGCAAGCTGGTTCGCCTATGCCGATCAGGGCCAGAAATTCCCCCCGGTGCGCGCAATGGCAAGCAGCCTGTCCGACACGCTGCGTTATGGCGAGAACCCGCATCAGGACGCGGCGCTCTATTTCCCGATCGGCCCGCACACGCATGGCATCGCGCAGGCCGATCAGGTGCAGGGCAAGGAACTCTCCTACAACAACCTCAACGATGCGAACGCCGCGCTGGAACTGGTGGCGGAGTTTCGCGACGGGCCGCCGACGGTGGTGATCGTGAAGCATGCCAATCCGTGCGGCGTAGCGACGGCGGATACGCTGGCGGAGGCCTATACCGCCGCGCTCCAGTGCGACAGCGTGTCCGCGTTCGGCGGCATCATTGCCGTCAACCGCCCGCTGGACGGGCCGACGGCGGAAGCCATCACCGGCATCTTCACCGAGGTCGTGGTGGCGCCCGATGCCGACGAGGCGGCGAAGGCCGTGTTCGCGAAGAAGAAGAATCTGCGCCTGCTGCTTACCCACGGCCTGCCGGATCCGGCACGGCCCGGCCAGCAGACGACAGTGATCGCGGGCGGCATACTGGTGCAGGATCGCGACAATGGCCGGGTTACCCGCGACATGCTCAAGACCGTGACGAAGCGCGAACCGACCGAACAGGAACTGAAGGACTGCCTCTTTGCCTGGACCGTGGCCAAGCATGTGAAGTCGAACGCGATCGTCTATGCGAAGGACGGCGTGACGGCGGGGATCGGCGCGGGTCAGATGAACCGGCGCGACAGCAGCCGCATCGCCGCCGCCAAGGCGCAGGAGGCCGCAGAAACCCATGGCTGGGCGCAATCGCGCACGGTCGGCAGCGCGGTCGCATCGGACGCTTTCTTTCCTTTCGCGGATGGCCTGATGGCCGCTGTCGAGGCAGGTGCCACGGCGGTGATCCAGCCGGGCGGGTCGATGCGCGACGACGAGGTGATCGCCGCCGCCGACGATGCCGGCCTCGCGATGCTTTTCACGGGAATGCGGCACTTCCGTCACTGAGTCCGGGGCGAAATCCATCCCGTTGATCTGAATCAAGGACCGGCGGGCAGGCCTCGCCGATCATGCAGCGTTCCATCAGGAGAGCTGTACCATGAACATTATGCACGAAATCCCGATCCTCGGCGCCATCATCGCCGCCGCTCTCTTCGGCGCGGTCATGATCTTCGTTTCGATCGAGGATGCGCTGAAGCACTGAGTCCCCTCGGCTTTGCGTACAGGGACAGGG
>JBFXHW010000134.1:0-7502 GCA_050176605.1 Sphingobium sp.
GATCGCCTCCTCGGCAGTGTGAGCAGTCTCGACGGCATAACCTGCATCTTCTAGGCCCAAGACGACGACCACATCGATCAATGTCTCGTCCTCCACCACCAATATCAAAACTGAGTCGGTCAAAATCGGTGGTGCCTTGTTGGTGTGCGAACGGAACGCTCCCCGCCTGTGCGATAGAATTGCTCAACGCAGCCAAGCTGCAAACTATCCGCGCCCGCAGTGTAAATCTCGCAAGGGGGCCAAGCCGTGCCGGTTCAGGCTGCCTCAAGCAACGGTGCAGCCGCCAGGGTCCGTGCAACGGTAACGGTGAATCCTGCCGGGTCGGTTTTCATCGTGACCTTGGCATCCAGCTGCTTGGCCAGAGCTGCCACGATCGTGGTGCCAAGGCCTCCATCGGCTTTCGGGGCCTGGTTGGGAGCCTTACCCACGCCGTTATCCGACACGATCAGTGTCCAGTCGTTCTGGTCGATCGTGTAGCGCACAGCGATCGCTGCTTGGTGGTGGATCTCGGGAAAGGCATATTTGAGGGCGTTGATCACGAGTTCGGTGACGATCAGCCCGAGGCTGACGGCTTTCGCCGATGGGATCATGCCAGAATCAGAAACGACCGTGATCGTAACCGGCTGATTATCGCCGATCATCGAGGCCCCGAGACCCGCAGAGAGCTTTTCGAGATAGGTGCCGACCTCGATCTGATCGATACCGTTAGTCATGTCGAGATGCTGCTGAACGACGGCGACCGACATCACGCGCTGGTGCGCGTCCTGAAGATGAAAGCGGGTTTCGTCAGATGAAACCGCGCGGGCTTTGAGCAGCAAAATACTCGCGATAATCTGAAGGCTGTTCCCTACGCGGTGCTTCATCTCCTGCAGCAACACCTCATTTTGAAGCCGCAGCTCTTCCGAGCGCTCGAGCAGCGCTTGCTTCTCATGTTCGATCGCGCGCCGTTCGGTCACATCACGAAAGGCAAGCAGGATCGCCATTGTGTCGCTCTCGTCGTACAAGACCTTGCGGGCATTGAGCAGCATGATGCGGTGGCCGATCGCCGGGAAATCATGATCGACCTCGAACCCGTCCATAGCGACCCGCTCGGGCAGGATGGTTTCGAGCAACAGCCGTAGCGCGGGAATATCCCACTGCCCATGACCGAGCGCATAGAGCAGGCAGCCTTGAGTCTCTGCAGGCTCGACCTTGAAGATTTCATAGAAAGAACGACTGGCCTCAAGAACGCGGAGATCAGCATCGAGGACAAGAAACGGTTCGGGGATCGTATTGACGATCGCCTGGGCCAGCAGATTGGCCTCTTCGAGGTTTCGCACGGGAAGTGTCGTGGACATTCCGGTCAGCCCATCACTAATGGGCAAGAATCGCTCAATATCATCACGGGCCTTCCATTTGTAGGCGGAGGCACGCTCGTCCCCCGGTCACGGGACGCCTGCGGATGCCATCGAGTGATGGCTGAGATTACCATAGCAGCGCAGCCATGCCTATGCTTGCGTGATAGCGTGCCGGACAATGCGTGGAATCAGGCGGCGTGGACTAGACGCGACCTTGCTTCAGGTGGGGGGATCGCGCACCAGATCAGCGCTGAAAAACTCGACGAACGCCCGCGCGGCGATGCGGGTCGCCCGCCCCATCGGATAATAAGCATCTACCGGCAGCGCTGCGGTCTCCCAATCGGGGAAGATCTGCACCAGCGCGCCTCGCTCCAGCTCAAGTCTACACGCCCAGGAGGTGGTCGAGATGATGCCGAGGCCAACCCCAATCTGCCGGCCACTTTCATGGTCACGGGGCTGGTCTATGATGTGGCGACCGGTTTGATCGAGACCGTGGTTCCACCAGCCCCGCTGCGGTCTTTGGCCGCATAAGCGACGCCTATCGCGCATCGCGAGAAAAGGTGCGCACGAGATGCTTGATGATTGTTCTTTGTTTGTTCTATTCTACGGCCATGCTCCGAGTCGATGAAGATAGCCTGGCCCTCCATCTCGAGGTGTCCCTCGCAACGGCCGAACCGGCCCTCGTGACCAATATCCGATACGGCGACGCCGTTGCGCGTCGCCGTGCGACGGCCGAATTGGCGCGACACCTTGCTATGCGTTTGCGCTGCTATGATATCCTCGCCGATGAGGCCGCGGCACGGTCCGATACATTGCCGCTCTTTCCTGACGCATGACCCACGCTACCGCCCCGGTTGAGCGCTGATGCTCGCCATATTTCTGCTGGCTGTTGCGGTCGTACCCAGCGGCCAGGCATTCATCTGCACGCCCGTCAGGGTGTGGGACGGCGATGGCCCGGTGTGGTGTCGCGAGGGACCGCGCATCCGTCTTGCCGGGATAGCGGCGCGGGAGATAGACGGTTCGTGCCGCAAGGGACACCCCTGCCCACGCGCCAGCGGCATCGCCGCGCGCGACGCGCTGGTGCGTTTGCTCGGCGGCGCCAGAGGACGTGCCGGCACTGGCCATATTCTTGTCACTGGCCCAAGGCTCCAGTGCCGATCGAACGGCAATGCGAAGGGCGATCGCACCGGCGCTTGGTGCACAGCGCCCGTCATCGGCGATATCAGCTGCGCCATGATTGCCACCGGCACGGTGCTGCGGTGGAACCGCTATGCGACGGGCCATTGCCGCTGAGGTGACGCGAAGGGCGAAATAGCGGAATTCCGTCGCGCCGTATATGTCCGAAATCTGCCTACATATTTCGGACCAGCCACATTTACTCCTGTCCGAAATTTGTGTACGGATTTCGGACATGGCCGACACTGTTCCCGATCTCAAAGCCGCGATCCTGCAACGGATCGACGCGCGCGCGCCCAAGGCGGTATGGACCCCGGCCGATTTTCTCGACCTCGGCAGCCGTGACGCTGTCGACAAGACGCTGCAACGTCTGACGAAAACGGACGCGCTGCGGCGGATCCACCGGGGGCTCTATGACAAGCCGGCCCGCAACAGCCTGACCCAGCAAAGCAACCCGCCCGATCCGCGTGAGGTGATCGACGCCATCACCCGTCGCGACCAGATCCGGGTACTGGTCGACGGGATGACCGCCGCCAATGATCTCGGCCTCACCAACGCGGTGCCTGCCAAGATCGTCGTCCATACCGACGCACGATTGAAGACGATCCAGCTCGGTCGGCTCACGATCAGCTTCCGGCTGACCGCAGCCAGCAAACTTTTCTGGGCGGGACGACCGGCGATGCGACTCGTCCAGGCGCTCCACTGGCTGCGCGACACGATGGGCAGCGATCCGCAGGATGATGATCTGGTCCACCGTCGCCTCGCAGCCCTGTTGAACGATCCCGGCCAGGGCAAGGTGCTGCGCGACGATCTGGCCGACGGCCTCCTAGCGTTGCCGGCCTGGATGCAGGCCTTCCTCAAGCCAATGCTGTTCGAGAAGGCCGCCACGTCATGATGAACCCCGAATATGACCGCATCATCAGCGCGGACGACGAAACCCGCCTCGGCGTGTTCAGCACGACGGCCCAACGCATCGGCACCACGCCCCAGAATGTCGAGAAGGATTTCTGGGTTTGCTGGACGCTCGACGCGCTGTTCAACGGCCTCCCGCCAGGTCCAAGGCTGCTGTTCAAGGGCGGCACATCGCTGTCGAAGGGCTTTGGCTTGATCCGCCGCTTTTCCGAAGACATCGACGTCACCGTATTTCGCGACGATCTGGGGCAGACCGCTTCGATCGCCGAGCTCGAGGCGATGAGCGGCAAGAAGCGAGAAGCCGCGCTCGACGCGATCCGCGAAGCCTGCGAGGCCCATATCCAGGGGCCTTTGCAGAGCCAGCTCGCCGCGATCGTCGGCGAAGCAGCCGAGCGGATGGGGATAGCCGCCGCGCAGTGGCGGGTCGAACCCGACGCGCAGGACGCTCAGACACTTTCCCTGCGCTACCCGACGGTCACGCCGGTCGATGCCTATGTCGGCAAGGCGGTGAAGATCGAGTCCGGCGCCAAATCCGCGCTCGACCCCCACGCGCTCCACACAATCACGCCCTATCTCGAAGCCGACGTGCCGGGGATCAATCTGGCCGTCGCCAATGTGACGATCGTCGACGCGGAACGGACCTTCTGGGACAAGGTGGTTATCCTGCACGGGCTGCGACGCTGGTTCGAGATCCGCGGCGCCCTGCGCGGCAATGGCCAGCGCGTCTCGCGCCATTATTATGATCTTCACGCGCTGTTGCAGTCCGACGCCGGCAAATGCGCGCTGGCTGATCCGGCGCTCGGCCGAGATTGCGTCGCCCATGCCCGGCTGTTCTTCAACCGGCCGGCCTTCGACCTGGGGACCGCCGTGCCAGGCAGTTTCGCGCTATGCCCCGAAGGCGACATGGTCGATGATCTCCGGCGCGACTATCGCGCCATGACGGGGATGATCTTCGGCGACGCGCCTGCCTTCGATGCCGTCATCGAGAGCATCGCGACCCTCCAGAACCAGCTCAATACGGCAGTTCCGTAAGAGCGCGCTTCGGGTCAGCCAACGGCCTGCGTCGCGAGATCCTTGTCCGCATCGCGCCTGAGTATCGCTGCTTTGCGCTCGGAATAACGATCGACGAGCTGGTCGGTATGGCCGCGCGTGAGGATCGTGAAGCGAACGAGCTCCTCCATCACATCGACGATACGGTCATAATAGCTGGACGCGCGCATCCGGCCGTCCTCGCCGAATTCCTTGAAGGCCATGGCGACACTCGACTGGTTGGGGATGGTGATCATCCGCATCCAGCGGCCGAGTAGCCGCAATGTGTTGACCGCGTTGAACGACTGCGAGCCGCCGGACACCTGCATCACCGCGAGGGTCCGCCCCTGGGTCGGGCGCTTGCCGCCGAACTCTAGCGGCAGATGGTCGATCTGCGCCTTCATGATGCCGGTGATCTGGCCATGCCGTTCGGGACTGCACCACACCATCGCTTCCGACCACAGCGCATGCTCGCGCAGCTCATGGACCGCCGGATGATCGTCACCCTCGACCTGATCGGGCAAGGGCAGATCGCTCGGATCGAATATGCGCACCTCGGCGCCGAACAGGATGAGCAGGCGGGCCGCCTCCTCCACCGCAAGTCGGCTGAACGAACGCGCGCGCAGCGAACCATAGAGCAGCAGGATACGCGGAGGTGGATTGAGAGAACCAAGACCCGCCGCCAGATCATGCCGGACCATCGCGCGATCGAGCGCCGGCATGAGTTCGGGATCGGGAAGTGTACGCAGTCGGGACATCAGCAAATCCGTTTGAAAAGAAAGGCGGCGCTCGCCGGGCAAAGCGAGCGAAACTCCGCGCTGTCGGCGATCTCCGCCGGCGCGGAGGCGCGGGCTATCGGGGCATACCCAAAGCGGCCGAAAAAGGGCTCAGCCGTCGTGGTCAGCAGATAGAGGCAGGTCGCGCCATCCTTAGCAGCCGCGCGTTCGAGCGCGGACAGCATGGCGCTGCCCAGGCCCGCGCCGCGACGCGCCTCCACGACGATGAAAGAGCGCAGCAACCGATCGGCTCCAACGCCTTCTACACCGCCATGGCCAATCAGACCGTCCTCATCGTCGAACCTGTAGAAATGACGGCCAGGCGCTGCGATATCGCTCGCCGGCAGTCCTGCTTCCGCCAGCACCGGCGCGAGCGCGGCCAGCTGGTGAAGTTCGACGCGCGTAGCGATCATGTCGTAGCCCGCTGCTCGTACCATGGGCGCGTAGCCTTCACGATATGCACGACCGAGAGCATCACCGGCACCTCGACCAGCACGCCGACGACCGTCGCCAGCGCAGCGCCCGAGTTGAGGCCGAACAGGCTGATCGCAGCGGCAACCGCGAGCTCGAAGAAATTGGACGCGCCGATCAGCGCGGCAGGCGCGGCAACGCACCAAGCCACGCCGAACCGGCGGCTCAGCCAATAGGCGAGGCCCGCATTGAAATAGACCTGGATCAGGATCGGCACGGCGATCAGCGCGATGACGAGCGGATGGGCAATGATCGCCTCGCCCTGGAACCCGAACAGCAATACCAGTGTCGTCAGCAAGGCGACCAGCGATACGGGGCCGAGCATTGCGAGCAGGCGATCCAGCGCGGGCTGGCCGCCGGATGCCAGCAGCACGCGCCGCGCGATCTGGGCGACGATGACCGGCACCACGATATAGAGCAGCACCGAAATCAGCAGCGTGTCCCATGGCACCGCGATCGAGGCGACGCCGAGCAGCAGCCCGACCAGCGGTGCAAAAGCGAAGACCATGATGATGTCGTTGAGCGCTACCTGGCTCAGCGTGTAGCTCGGCTCGCCCTCGCAGAGGTTGGACCAGACAAAGACCATGGCTGTG
Source organism: Sphingobium sp. (assembly GCA_050176605.1). Classification (GTDB taxonomy): domain Bacteria; phylum Pseudomonadota; class Alphaproteobacteria; order Sphingomonadales; family Sphingomonadaceae; genus Sphingobium. Next base: position 6,295 of record JBFXHW010000134.1, read on the forward strand.
CACGGCGCCGCGGCCAGCAGGATCAGCCCTGCGATGTAAGAGCTGACCTCGCCCGCAGGGAGCAGCGGACGAAACAGCCACCCCAGGAAGACCGTACCCAGCAACGCCATCGAAAAGGGTTTGACCGCCCAGTTGATGAAGAGCGTGATGCCGACTCCTTTCCAGTGCTGTCGCACCGACCCCAAAGCTCCAAGGTCGATCTTGAGCAGCATTGGAATGATCATCAGCCAGATCAGCGCCGCCACGACGAGATTGACACGGGCGATCTCGGCCGCGGCGATAGCGGCGAAGAGGCCCGGCAACGCATAGCCGAGCGCGATACCCACGATGATGCACAGCGCCACCCAAAGGCTCAGATAGCGTTCGAAACCGCTGATCGCCGGTTTGGTCGGCGCGTTAACAGCGCTCATCCCTCGATCCTCTTGCCGGCGGCATCGGTAACCCGTTGGCCATCCTCCTTGGTGAAAGCGCCGCGCTGTTGGCTCGGCAACAGATCGAGCACTTCCTCGGAGGGTCGGCACAATTTGACGCCCAGCGGCGAGACGACGATCGGCCGGTTGATCAGGATCGGGTGTGCGATCATCGCGTCCAACAGCTCGTCATCGCTCAACGCAAGATTGGCGAGGCCGAGCTCGTGATAGGGTGTGCCCTTCTCGCGGAGCAGATCGCGGGGCGTGATTCCCATGCGCCCGATCAGCGAGGCGAGCCGCGTTCGGTTCGGCGGCGTTTTGAGATATTCGATGACATGCGGCTCGATGCCGGCATTTTCGATCATCGCGAGCGTGTTGCGCGACGTTCCGCAATCGGGATTATGATAGATGATCACGTCGATCGGCATCACGCAGCGTCCCCGCGACGAGTGCTCGCGCCTTCGACCTGGCCGATTTCCCGAACATGGGCGCGTAACGCCAATGCGTCGAGCCGGTCGAACGGCAGCGCGATGAACAGCTTAATCCGATTTTCCAGATAGCGCAGCGCCGTCACGAACGCCCGTTCGCGCTCGATCGCCGGACCTTGGACATGGCTCGGATCCTCAATGCCCCAATGCGCCGTCATCGGATGACCCGGCCAGATCGGACAGGATTCGCCGGCCGCGTCGTCGCAAACGGTGAATACGAAATCCATGGCGGGTGCATCTGGGCCGGAGAATTCATCCCAGCTTTTCGACCGTAGACCGGCGATCGGATATTCGATCCGCATTGGATAAT
>JBFXHW010000135.1:0-7491 GCA_050176605.1 Sphingobium sp.
CCGTCAGCGTGGACGCCACTTCGTCCAGCGTCGACCGGAATTGCGGCTGAACCGTCGCGCTGTCGGTTGCGAAGGTAATGCCGGACGGCATGCGCAGCAGCAGATTGTCGCCATCGCGAATCACGTCGACGCCGCTGCCCGCCGTCTTTTCGCGCAGCTTTTTCTCCTGCGCGTCCATATAGGCGCCTATCCCGGCGCCCGCGACGGCACCGATGCCCGCGCCCACGATCTTTTCCGTGCGGTCATGCCGGCCGCCGACCAGATCGCCGAGCAGATAGCCGCCCAGCGCTCCGCCGACGCCGCCGATTGCCGCTTTCGAGATCTTGCGGTTGCCGGTTTCGGGGTCGGTCACACAGGCAGTCGTCGCGAGCAGCGCGACCAGGGCAACGCCAATTGCTGCGCGGGAGGAAATGCGGTTCATATGTCATCCTTTCCGATGATATCGTTCATGTGCTGGGTTTCAGCACATGACCGGACGAATTGTTCCATTCGTCGCATGAACGGCGACTGATCTGCCTGTTGTGAAATCGCAAGAATACCGGCAATAAGGCGCTCATACCATGGACCACATTGCATCACCGGCGCCGTTTCCCTGGGTGGACGTGGCCATCATCTTCGCCCTGATCGCTCTCAATGGCCTGTTTGCGATGTCCGAACTGGCGATCGTCTCCTCGCGCCGTCCCCGCTTGCAGGCGGCGGAAAAGGCAGGCAAGCGAGGCGCGACGATGGCGCTGAAGCTGGCGGAAGACCCGGGCAAGTTCCTTTCGACCGTGCAGATCGGCATCACGCTGATCGGTATCATCGCGGGCGCCTATTCCGGCGCAAGTCTCAGCCATCCGGTGGCGGAGCGTTTGGCGCCGCTCGGTATCGAACCGGAAACCGCGTTCAGTCTCAGCTTCGCGCTGGTCGTGGGCGTTACCACGTTTCTCTCGCTGATCATCGGCGAGCTGGTGCCCAAGCAATTCGCGCTCCGGTCGCCGGAGCCGATTGCGATGCTGATGGCCCAGCCGATGCGATGGCTGTCGCGTGTTACCGCGCCACTGGTATGGTTGCTCGACGGGACATCGGCGCTGATATTCCGGATCCTGCGCATGAACCGCGAATCCGAAGCGCATGTCACGGCGGAGGAACTGCATCTGATTGTCGCCGAAGCCAGCCGGTCGGGCGTGATCGAGGAAAGCGAACGGGCGATCATCTCGGGCGTGGTCCGGCTCGCCGACCGGCCTGTGCGCGAGGTCATGACGCCGCGCACCGATGTTGACTGGATCGACGCCGACGCCGACGCGCGCAGCCTGCGGGCGCGTCTGCTTGAAACGCCGCACACCCGGCTGCCCGTGGGGCAGGGCTCGGTCGAGGAAATCCTTGGCGTGATCCAGGCGCGCGACATCATGTCGGCACTGCTGCGCCGTCAGAAGGTGGATGTGCGGGCGCTGATGCGTCCGGTGGAGGTGGTGCCCGATCAGGTCGATGCGATGGATGCGCTGGAGGTGCTGCGCCGCTCCGACGTTCCGATGGTGATGGTGCATGATGAATATGGGCATTTCGAGGGCATCGTCACGCCGTCGGACCTGCTGTCGGCGATAGCGGGCAATTTCGCGTCCGATGCCGACCTTTATGACACGCCGGACATCATCGAACGACAGGACGGCAGCCTGCTGGTCTCGGGACAGCTCGCGATCGACCATCTTGCCGAACGGATCGGGCTCGAACTGGGCGGAGAGCGCGATTATGCGACCGTCGCGGGCCATGCGCTCTGGCATCTGAAGCACCTGCCCGAAGAGGGCGAGACGTTTGACGATCAGGGCTGGCTGTTCGAGATCGTCGACATGGACGGGCGCAAGATCGACAAGCTGCTGGTGACGCCTCTGCGACGTTAGTCCGCCTTCTCGGCCTCGCGGGCGATTTCTCTCCATCCAATGTCTCGACGGCAGAATCCCGACGGGAAGTCGATCGCGTCGACAGCGGCATAGGCGCGTTCCCGCGCCTCGCCGATGCTGCGGCCAAGCGCCGTCACGTTAAGCACGCGCCCGCCACCGGCAACGAGCGTGCCGTCCTTCATTGCCGTGCCGGCATGGAAGACCTGCACGGTTTCGCTTGCCTGCTGTTCGACGCCGGAAATGGCGCCGCCCTTTTCAGGCGTGCCGGGATAACCCTTCGCCGCCATCACCACGGTGAGCGCGCAATCTTCCGACATGGCGACATTGTCGCGATCGGCCAGGCGCCCCTGCGCGACGTCCATCAGCAATGTTGCGAGATCCTCTTCCAGCCGCATCATCAGCACCTGGCATTCAGGGTCGCCGAAACGGGCGTTGTATTCGATCAGCTTCGGCCCCTGAGCGGTCAGCATCAGCCCGGCATAGAGTATGCCGCTATAGGGCATGCCCTCCGCCGCGAGGGTGTCGACGGTCGGGCGGATAATGCGCTGCATCACCTCATGCTCCAGCGCGGAAGTAAGCACGCGCGCGGGCGAATAGGCACCCATGCCGCCGGTGTTCGGTCCGGTGTCTCCGTCGCCGACGCGCTTGTGATCCTGCGCGCTGCCGAAAGGGAGGATCGACTTGCCGTCTGTCAGGGCAAAGAAGCTCGCCTCCTCACCGGTCATAAATTCCTCCAGCACCACCTCGGCGCCGGCTGCGCCGAACGCGCCGCCGAACATGTCGACCAGCGCGGCATCTGCCTGTTCCGCTGTTTCGGCGATGATCACGCCCTTGCCCGCGGCGAGACCATCCGCCTTGATGACAACGGGAATGTCGAAGCCGGCGAGCGCCGCGCGCGCCTGTTCCAGCGAGGTGGTGCGCACATAGGCGGCGGTCGGAATATCGGCACGCGCGCACAGGTCCTTGGTGAAGCCCTTGGACCCTTCGAGCTGGGCGGGCATCCTGTCGGGCCCGAACACCGCGACACCCGCCCCGCGCAGCGTATCGGCCAGACCGTCGACCAGCGGCGCTTCCGGCCCGATCACTACAAGATCGATGGCATTTGCCTTCGAAAAGGCCGCGACCGCTTCATGATCGGCCGTATCGAGCGTCACCAGTTCCGCCGACTGCGCGATCCCCGGATTGCCGGGGGCGGCAAAGAGTTTTTCGACGCGGGGCGATTGCGCCAGCTTCCAGCTAAGGGCATGTTCGCGTCCGCCAGACCCAAGCAACAGGATGTTCATGTTATAATGCCCCCGGAAGATGATGCCGCATTCGATGCCTCGGGGCGCCTGTTAGCGCAAGAGCAACCGGGCGACAACGCGCCTGCGCTTTCCGTCTCCGAACTATCGGCGCTGCTGAAACGCACGGTCGAGGACCGATTCGGCCATGTGCGCCTGCGCGGCGAGATTTCGGGGTTCAAGCGCGCCGCTTCCGGCCATGTCTATCTCGCGCTGAAAGACGAGAATGCGGTGATCGACGGCGTGATGTGGAAGGGCAGTGCCGGCCGGATTGCCTTTGCGCCGCAGGACGGGATCGAGGTGATCGTTACCGGCAAGCTGACGACCTATCCCGGTCGCAGCAAATATCAGATCGTGATTGAGCGCATGGAGCTGGCTGGCGAGGGCGCGCTGATGCAGTTGCTCGAGCGGCTGAAGAAGCAACTGGCCGCCGAGGGATTGTTCGCGGCGGAGCGCAAGCAGCCGCTCCCCTATCTGCCCCGCGTGATCGGCGTGGTGACATCGCCGACCGGCGCGGTGATCCGCGATATCCTGCATCGCCTTGCCGATCGCTGCCCGACCCATGTGCTGCTTTGGCCCGTTCTGGTGCAGGGCGATGGCGCTGCTGAACAGGTGGCGCGGGCCGTTCGTGGATTTGGAGCGATGCAGACGGGCGGAGCGATACCGCGTCCCGATCTGGTGATCGTCGCGCGCGGCGGCGGATCGATAGAGGATTTGTGGGCATTCAACGAGGAGGCTGTCGTTCGTGCGGTCGCCGAATGCCCGATCCCGATCATCTCGGCAGTCGGGCATGAGACGGACACGACGCTGTGCGATTTCGCTGCGGACGTTCGCGCGCCGACGCCGACCGCTGCCGCGGAAATGGCCGTGCCGGTGCGCGCCGAGCTGATGGCCGGGCTGACCGAGCTGGGGTTGCGCGCGGGACGTGCCATGCGGCGGGCGACGGAGCAACGGCGCGAGCGGTTGACGATGACGGCGCGGTTGCTGCCCACGCCGGAAACGCTTCTCAGCCCGCAGCGCCAGCGCGCCGACGATCTGGGCGAGCGGCTGAGCCGGGGCCTGCGCCACCGCGTCGCGCTTGCCTGGCGCCAGCTCTCGGATGCGGGTGGCGCATTGCGTCCCTCGCTGCTGGTGCAGCGCATGACACGCGAGCGCGAACGGTTCGACCATGTCTGGCGGCTTGCGCTGTCGCTCGACCCGCGCCGCCCGCTGACAAAGGGGTTCGCGCTGGTGACGGCGGGCGATACGGTGCTGACATCGGCGGAGGCCGCGCGAGCGGCCGGACGCATGACGCTGACCTTCCATGACGGCAAGATCGACGTTTCGTCGCAAACTGGGGTTGAGCCCGGCCCGCCGACCGGTTTATCCTTGGGTGGAAGCGCGACGCGGCGAACACCGCGCGGAACGAAAGGCGGAGCGGGTCAGCAGGACCTGTTCGGTGCCGGAGACGAGAAAGATTGACGATGCTGATGCATGGCAAGGACCAGCCCGCCCGGCTGCACTATATGCCCTATAGTTTTCGCGTGGTGGCACCGGGCGATTTTGTCGTCTGCGCGGCGACGGGGCAGAAGATCCTGCTCGACGACTTGCGTTACTGGTCGATCGAGCGGCAGGAACCCTATGTGGATGCGGAGGCCTCCACCCAGGCCGAGCTGAAGTGGCGCAAGGAGCGCGGACTGACTGCGTGACGATGGGGTGGGAATGCGTATCGTCCCGTCTGACCGGCGCGCTCCTGCTGGCGATGCTCAGTTCCTGTGTGCCGCAGGGGCGCCCGGCCGCGATTCCGGCCCCCGCCCCGGTTCCTGCGCCGCCGGCGGTGAAGGTGGCGAAGCCTGAAGGGCGATTGACATTCCTCCTTGTCGGTGACGCGCGGCAAGGTGCGGTAATGCGGGGTACCGCCCCCGGAGGCACGCGCCGCCTGACGTTCAACGGTGTCGAAATTTCCGTGACGGACAAGGGCGAGTTCATCATCGCCTTCGATCGCGACGCGGAAAGCCATGCCGTCCTCCGGGCGGAGCGGAGCGACGGCTCGGTCGTCACGCAGGATATTCCGGTGCGTCCGGGCGAATGGCGGATCGAGAATGTCGATGCTTCGCCGACCGCCAATATTCCGAGCGCGGCGTTCGTCGCCCGACGCAAGCCCGAACTGGAGCGGATCGCCGCTGCAAGGGCGATAAACGCGCAGTCCGACGGCTGGCGGCAGGCATTCCGGTGGCCCGCCACGGGGCGAATTTCGGGCCTGTTCGGCGCCCAGCGCATCTATCGCGGAACACCGGGCAGCTATCATGGCGGTGTGGATGTGGTCGCGCCGGCGGGCACGCCTTTCGTCGCGCCCGCGGACGGCGTTGTCGTGCTGGCGGCGGAGCAGCCTTTCACGCTTGAAGGCTATCTGCTGATCATCGACCATGGAATGGGCCTCAACAGCGCCTTTCTGCATTGTTCCAGCCTGGCGGTGAAGGAGGGCGATGTCGTGCGCCAGGGACAGGTGCTCGGGCGAATCGGCGCGACCGGCCGGGCGACCGGACCGCACCTTCACTGGAGCATGAAATGGCGCGATGCGCGTCTCGACCCGGCGACGCTCGCAGGGCCGATGCCCTGAAATTGATGAGCTTGTCCCGCGATCACGGGACAGGAATGATACAGAATTTTACAAACACGTTGCCTTTTTGCAACATACGGGTTCAAAACGGTCCAAACGTAGGTGACGGCGCTTTACACCCCCAAAGTTTATCTTTCAAATACAGGGTAGTGATGCAGAGAGTTCGCTGTCGGGCACGTTCGATCCATTATTTTTAACCAAAAAACGGATTGAATTTCAAAACTCTCTGCATCCTTGACCAAAGAGACGCGGGCGCTCGTCCGTGCTCTGCAAAGCAAGGGACTTTGACTGTGAAGCACATCGATATTGCGGCGCGGCTGCGCTGTGGAGTCGCGCCTGTCATTCTGGCAGTAGCGCTCCTTTCCCCTTCCATCGCCATCGCGCAGGACGAAACGCCCCAGGACGCTCAGGAAGCGGGCGTCGAGCAGAATATCATCGTGGTTACGGGTTCGATCCTGCGTCAGACCGACACTCAGACGGTTTCACCCGTCACGGTGGTGAGCACGGACTCTCTGGACAAGCGCGGCATCTCCACCATTCAGGAAGGCCTGCAGACTCTCTCGGCCAACAACGGCCCAGCTCTGACCAACTCCTTCACGTCCAACGGCGCCTTCGCCGCTGGCGCATCGGCGCTCTCGCTACGCGGCCTCTCGACCAGCTCGACTCTGGTCCTGTTCGACGGTCTGCGCGCTGCCTATTATCCGCTGTCGGATGACGGCACGCGCAACTTTGTCGATCTGAATACCATTCCGGATGATATGATCGAGCGCGTGGAAGTGCTGCGGGACGGTGCCTCCTCCAGCTATGGTGCGGACGCGATTGCCGGTGTTGTCAACATCATCACGAAGAAGGAATTCAAGGGTCTTACGCTGCGTGCGGATACCGGAATTTCTTCCCGCGGTGACGCCCCGGAATATCGCTTCAGCGCCATGGCGGGCATGGGTGACCTCGATGATGACGGCTATAACGCCTACATCAGCGGTTTCTATTACAACAGCCATGATCTGAAGATGAGTGATCGCCCCTTCCCGTATAACACGGGTGACTGGCGTTCGATCTGTAATGAGGGAACCTGCGGTCAGAACAACGTCGTCAACGGTCTCGACGAAAATGGCCTTTACTCTCAGGGTCTGATTTCGCTCATCCGCGGTGAATATATGGTTCAGCCCTATGACGCGACCAATACGACGGCGCAGGGCCCCTATCAGAATCTGAGCACCGATTGCGGCCCGGGCACGTCCTACACGCTTACCGCCGCCGATCTGGCTGCTAACCCGAATGCTCCGGCCACCGTCTGCCAGTTCGATCGCGCCAATCTTTACGGCAAGATTCGTCCTGACATCGAGCGTTTCGGCGTTTCGGCCAAATTCACCGGCCGCGTCTCTGACAGCATCGAAGCCTATGCTGAGGTTAACTTCATTCAGAGCAAGGCCAGCTACGAGGATTTTCCGGCTGACATTTACACGCACGCACCGACAGGCATTTTTTATCCGCGCTACAGCGCGCGGTCATCAGGCGGCGCCTTCACAGCGAACTCTGGTCCGCTGACGCTGCCGATTTATGTCTGCCCCGAACGCGTAAACTGCGCGACCTCGCCCAACCGCACACTGAACCCCAACAATCCGTTCGCGGCGCAGGGGCAGGTTGCCCGTCTGGTCGGGCTAGACCCCAACCATCAGCGTTACAATCAGACGCTGAACCGTGCCTATCGTCTGGCCTTCGGTGTCAACGGCGA
>JBFXHW010000136.1:0-7421 GCA_050176605.1 Sphingobium sp.
GAGAGGGCAACCGCCAGATGAATTTAAGAGACAAGCATGCGCGCGCAATTCCGCTGCCGCTTGCTGATGTAAAACGGAAGACCGCGGAGCATATCGATTTCCTGGCGGCATGGCTGCGACGTCCGCGCCAGACGGCGTCTGTTGTCCCTTCCAGCCGTTATCTTGCGCGTCTGATGGTGCGGGACATCGATCCGGCCGGCGGTCGCGTGCTGGAGCTGGGCGGCGGCACCGGGGCCTTCACGCGAGAGATACTTGCTACCGGACTTTCTCCCGCAATGCTGGAAGTCGTGGAGATCAATCCGGATTTTGCGCGGGGGCTGGCCCGCCAGTTCGCGGGCGTCGATATCATCCAGCATCGCGCCGAGAGCATAAGCGGCCATGTGTCCGGGGAGCCCGGCAGCTACCAGTGTATCATCAGCGGCCTGCCGCTGCTGGCCATGTCGCAATTGACGCAGCGGGCGATCCTCCGCGAGGCCTTTTCCCTGCTCGCGCCCGAAGGGCTTTTCGTGCAGTTCACCTATTCCGCGCGCTCACCGGTCAATCGCCAGATCCTCGCGTCGCTGGGTCTTGATGTGACAAGGGCGGGGCAGGTCATCCGCAATTTCCCGCCCGCCACAGTATTTCATTTTCATCGCGGGGGCGTGCGGGCGCCGCACTGGAGCTGACCCATAAGGGGACAGTGATCCTTTAACCATTTATTTGCCTTTCGAGATGGTAAACAAATTCCTAACCCGGAGGGATGAAGAGAAGATCTCTCGTCCTCACGACAGAGTCGGCGCGTCATCCGTTCCGCAAGACACTGCCGCCTCATCTGTTCAAGCCGCAGACCGATCCGCGCACGCGCAATGACGGCGATGTCAGGCTTTTCTTCATGAGTTTTGCCGCCTTTTTTGTGGTGGCCTACAGCTTCATCGCCTGAACAGGCCTGCCATTTCAGTCGCAGGCGAGATGCAGCTTCTGCGCCAGCCAAGCCGATATGATCGACATCGCGGCGGCGAACAGCAACTGGTGCACGACATCGATGCCGGCCGCGCTCATGCCCAATGTGATGATGGCCCCGATCACCATGGCGCCGGAATTCACGATATTGTTGGCGGCGACCGTGCGCGCGGCTTGCGATTTGTCCACCGTGGTCGTGAGGAAGGCATAGAGCGGAACGACGAACATGCCGCCGGCGATTGCGATGCCGAGCAGGGTGAGGAGCAGCCATCCGGCATATTCATGCGCCACGAAATCTTGCAGTGACATCAACTGGTTCGGTGCCAGCCCGCTGTCCCACACGCGGCAGACGAGGTGGAAGGCGACGACGAAAACTCCCATGGCCAGAACGGATGCCGGAGCGAACCGGGCGGAAACATGCCCCTGCAACAGCCGGTTTATCGCTATCGAACCGATGGCAACGCCCACCGAGAAAACCGCGAGAAAGAGGCTGGCGACCGCCTTGTCGGCTTCCAGAATATTCTTCACCAGCGGCGGGAACTGAATGAAGAGCACTGTGCCGATAGTCCAGAAGAAGCTGATCGAAACAATGGCGAGGAAAAGGCGGCGAATGTGCATCGTGCCATTCACGAGCGTGATAGAGGCCCGGATGATATGGAAATCGAGCGGAACTGTCTCCGCCATCGGCGGGGCCGGGGGCACCTGACGGCCGGTCGCATAGCCCACCATCGCAATGGCCACCACCGCTATGGCAGCGATTTCCACGTTGACCAGCCCGGCAAGAATGGTCCCGGCCAATATTGCGATATAGGTGCCCGCTTCGACCAGCCCGGTGCCGCCAAGGACTTCATCCTCGCCGAGATGTTGTGGCAGGATCGCGTATTTGATGGGGCCGAAGAAGGTCGAATGGATTCCCATGGCGAACAGCGCCAGCAACAGCAGCGGAATTGCGAGAATGTGGACCGCGTATCCGATCCATGCGAGTATCAGCCCCGCCGCGCCCACGGTCATGATAAGTATCTCGGCCAGTTTGACCAGCCTGATGATCATGGCCTTGTCGCGCTGATCCGCCAGTTGTCCCGATAAGGCCGAAAGCAGGAAGAAGGGCAAGATGAACAGTCCGGTCGCGATCGCGCTGAACCAGGTCTCTGTGCGCGGGTCGCTATAGACGCTGTAGACGACGAACAGCACCATCGCATTCTTGAACAGATTGTCGTTGAACGCGCCAAGCAACTGGGTCGCGAACAAGGGGGCGAAACGGCGCTTGGTAAGCAGCCTAAGCGAGGCCTTCATGTGTGAGGGCGAGTCCCGATGTTTCTGACTGGGACTGCCCTCTAGCCCCTCCTGTCGCGTCTGTCCAATCTCCGGCTTTCCCGAAGTGGAAAATCCTCAGACGCCCTCGGTTGTCCGTTGCCGTTCGGACCTTGTCAGGGCGATACGGCTGTGGCAGGCGGACAGGCAATGCATACCCTGCCCAACATATTGACGCTTTCGCGGATATTTGCGGTGCCGTTGCTGGTTGCGCTGTTGTGGCCGGCGGAGCAGGGCCATGAATGGCGCACGGGCTATGCGCTTGCGTTCATGCTCTATTGCCTGATGGGTATCACCGATTATTTCGACGGATATCTCGCGCGTGCTCAGGGGACAGTTTCGCGCATGGGCATCTTTCTCGATCCCATCGCCGACAAGATCATGGTCGGTGCCGTGATCCTGATGCTGACGGCGACTCACGACATAAATGGCATCCATATCATCGCGGCGCTGGTGATCCTCTTGCGCGAGATTGCCGTGTCCGGCCTGCGTGAATTCCTTGCGGGGTCGCAGGTTTCGGTCCCGGTGTCGCGTCTCGCGAAGTGGAAGACGGCGTTTCAGTTGATATCGCTGGGCGCGCTGATCCTCGGCGGGGCTCTTCCGCACTGGCCAATCATTCACATCATAGGGCTGGCGACGCTCTGGGCTGCGGCTATCCTGACTTTGATCACGGGATGGGATTATCTGCGCGTCGGCATCAGCCACATGGATTGAGCGAATGACGGCGACACTCGACATCCTCTATTTTGCCTGGGTGCGCGAAGCAGTTGGCAAGGATAGCGAACGGATCGATCACCCCGGTCCCGACATCACGGTGGCGGATCTTGTCGATCGGCTGGCGGGCAGGGGACCCGGCCATGCCGCTGCCCTTGCCGAGCCGAAGAGGTTGCGCGCGGCGCTGGACCAGAATTTCGTGCCGTTCTCTGCGCCGATCGGTGAAGCGCGTGAGATGGCGCTTTTCCCGCCGGTGACGGGCGGATGATCGAGATCCGCATTGGCGAAGAGGACTTCGATGCGGGCGGCTGCCTCGCGCGGCTGGAGGCGCTGGGCGGGGGTGGCGTAGCAAGCTTTACCGGCATCGTGCGGGGCGAAGGACAACTGACGTCCATGCGGCTCGACCATTATGCGGCCATGACCGAACGCAGCGTTGCGGCAATTGTGGAGCAGGCTCAGGCTCGCTGGCCGTTGCTGGGCGCGATTGTCATTCACCGGACCGGGGAATTGCATCCCGGTGACCGCATAGTTTTTGTCGGCACCGCTTCGCGGCATCGCGCGGCCGCGCTCGAAAGCTGCGCGTTCCTGATTGACTGGCTAAAGACCGACGCGCCCTTTTGGAAGAAAGAGAGTTTCGCGGACGGGCGTTCCGCCTGGGTCGAGGCGAGGGACGAGGACGATGCTGCGCGGAACAGATGGAAAGGGAATGCTGGCGGCTAGGCCGGTTGTTCTGCCTTTTTTTCAGCCAGGTTGCGTAGAATATCGGCCAGCATCCTGAATTCCTTTTCTCTCGGACTTGCCTTCCGCCACACGAGCGCAATTTCGCGCGTTGCATTGGCCGACGCGAGCGGACGGGCATTGATGTGCGTATGCTCCAATATCCCTCCATCAATCGCCATTTGCGGCAGCAGCGTAAGTCCCAGGCCGTTGTCGACCATCTGGACGAGCGTGTGCAGCGAAGTGCCCATCATCGTCGCTTCTGCGCGCAACTCCGGCCGGTTGCAGGCCGACAGCGCATGATCCTTCAGGCAATGTCCGTCTTCCAGCAGCAAAAGTCGCGTTTCGTCGATCATCTCGGGCGGGACGCTGGCAGGCGGATCGCGCGGGTCGCCCTCCGGAAAGGCAACAAACAACCGGTCGTCGAACAGGTGCGCACTCTCGACTTCTCCGGTTGCGAAGGGCAGGGCCATCAGCACGCAATCCGCATTGCCATGGCGAAGCGACTCGATTGCCGACTGGCTGGTTTCCTCGCGAAGGTAGAGCTTGAGCTCCGGCTTTTCGCGCCTGAGATGAGGAAGAAGGCGCGGCAAAAGGAAGGGCGCGATGGTCGGGATCACGCTCATTCTCAAATCACCGGACAGCGGTTTCCCGGCGGCCTGTGCCAGCGCCGTCAGTTCCTCCGCTTCTCGCAGCACGCGATAGGCTCTCTCGACGATACGATCGCCCAGCGCCGTGAAGCGGACGACGCGGCGCGTACGTTCGACCAGTGTCGTGCCGATCAGCGTTTCCAGCTCTCTGATCCCCGCCGACAATGTGGACTGGGTCACGAAGCAACTGTCGGCGGCCCGGCCGAAATGCCCATGCTCCTTCAACGCGGCGAGATATTGCAGCTGCTTGAGGGTAGGGAGATAGCTGGACATTGATCGACCTTTTCTTCTGATTGCTCGAAAGTAATCGAAAGAAACGATTTTTCAACCGGCAAGCGCTCAATCATGCCGGATGCGGCCACGGCTCTGCTTTATAGCCGAACGGGCCTTTTTAGCGTCGACACGGCGGCCCTTTGCGGCCTTGCTGGGCCTGGTGGCGATCCGGCGGGCGTCGCGCTGATGTGCCTTCGTCAGCAATTCGATCAGCCGGGCCCGCGCATCCTCGCGATTGGCCTCCTGCGTGCGGAAACGCTGCGCTTGGATGACGAGAATACCAGAGGCCGTCATCCGCGAACCGGCGAGTGTCCGCAACTTGCGGAAGGCATATGGCGGAAGACCCAACTTGTAGACTTCGACGCGAAGCTGGACTGCCGTCGCGACCTTGTTGACATTCTGGCCGCCGGGGCCACCGGAGGTGATGAAGCGTTCCTCCACTGCATCGGCGGTTAGCACGAAGCTTTCCGGATCAAAGTCCGGCATCGGTAAGGTCGCTTTCGTGGAATCCCGCAGCGGTAAATCGGGAGGGAAGAGGCGCGGAGGCCCCCGCCGGGGGCTTACCAGCGCGCGGGACCCTGAGGGTGCGGGCATGGAGCAGCATCGGCGTTCCCGGTTCGAGCGGAGCGGTGCCGTAAACCGGGTCGCCGACAATGCCGAGGCCAAGCCCGGAAGCGAGATGCACGCGGATCTGGTGGGTCCGGCCGGTTGCGGGGAAGCAGGCGATCAGGGAATGTCCGTTTCGGGTCCCGGCAAGCCGCCAGCGTGTCAGCGCCGCCTTGCCGCGTGCGTCCGGCACCATGCGCCAGCCCTTTTCCGCGCTGCTTTTCTTCGCGAGCGGCAGATCGATCACGCCTTCCCCGCTCTCTGGCACTCCCGCGACGACTGCGACATAGACTTTCTCGACTTCGCCAGTCTCAAAGCTTTTCGCGAAGCGCTTATGTGCCTTCGGGTTGCGTGCCAGCAGCAGGCAGCCGCTGGTGTCCCGATCGAGCCGATGGACCGCGAGCGGCCATCGCTGAAATCCGAATGTCAGCGATCCCAGATGATTTTCGAGGCTGAGCGAACCGTCACGCGGCGGATCGACCGGCAGCCCGGCAGGTTTGTCGAGAAGGATCGCTTCGCCGTCCATGAACAGGATCCTGTCGGCGAGCGGTGACATTGTGGTGACGGGCATGGGCGGATGCTATAGGCCGATGCGGCGAGGGGGCAAGCGCTATGAAGGCAGGCGAGGAGAGGCTGGACTGGCTGGATGCCGCGAAGGGGATCGGCATCGTGCTCGTCGTGATCGGCCATGTGTGGACGCGCGGATCAATGCGCGATGCGATCTACGCCTTTCATATGCCACTCTTCTTCCTGCTGGCCGGCTATGTCACGGCTGCACGCCCGATGGGCGAGTTCATGCGGCGACAATGGCGCGGCGCGATCATCCCCTATCTCGCTTTTCTGGCGGTGCTGATGGGTGCGGATTTTCTGATCGAGCATTGGCGCGGTCATCGACCCTATTATGGTGACTGGCAGCATGCGGCGCGAGCGGCGCTGATCGGCGGGTCGGAACTGCGCGGGCCGTTCACGATCTTCTGGTTCATGCCCTGCCTCGTCGTCGCTCGCATAATACAGAACGCACTGATGCTGCGCTGGCCGAACCCGCGCGACGGACGCTGGGCCGCCACGATGGCGGTTTCGCTCGCCATCGGCCTATGGGTCGGCGCGCGCACTGACTTTTCTCCACAAGGGCTGCTGTCGGTGCCGGTTGCGCTTGTGCTGTTGTGGCTGGGGGCCTTGTGGCGTCTCGGATGTATAGGCGGATGCCTTATGTTCCTCGCTGCCATCGCAAGCTTGTGGCTGTACTCGGCTGGGCTGATGCCGGTGAACATGAAGGCCGGCGATTATGGGGTGCCCGTCCTGTCGCTCGGCATCGCCGTTATCCTCTCGCTGGGCCTGAGCTGGCTGGCAAGAGTTATACCATGGCGGCCGCTGTGCGCTCTCGGCCGCATGTCGATGGTGATCATGTACCTACATGTTGCGGTGATCCATTATTGCCGCCCCTATATCGGCAACTGGTGGCTTGTTGCGCTCTCACTCGCCGTCTGCGTCGCGGCCTATCATCTTCTCGACCGATCGTCGTGGAGCCGGCGATATTTCCTCGGCGAGGCCCGGGCCTGAACATCTTCCGTGTGGCGATTACCGAGTCGAATCGGTAAAAATTTATCGGGGGTTAATGCGTTGAAAACAGATTCTAAACCTTGCGACTCGTGGTTGCAGGCCGATTAGGATAAAATTAACCTTTTGCATTCATGAATGTTTCAGTTAATATCCGCTCACGACTGCTGGTTTGTGGGCGAAACTGGACAGGCGATTTTGTCAAGTCCTTAATTGGGCAAGGAACAAGGGGCTAATTATGCGGGTGCTGCTCATCGAAGACGAACCGACGACGGCCAAGGCGATCGAGCTGATGCTGACGACGGAAGGTTTCAACGTCTACACAACCGACCTAGGCGAGGAAGGCCTCGATCTTGGCAAACTGTATGATTACGATATCATCTGCCTTGATCTCAACCTGCCGGACATGCATGGCTATGACGTGCTGAAGAAGCTGCGCAACGCCAAGGTGCAGACGCCGGTCCTCATCCTCTCGGGCATTTCGGAGATGGACAGCAAGGTCCGCTCGTTCGGTTTCGGCGCCGACGACTATGTGACCAAGCCCTTCCATCGTGAAGAGCTTGTCGCGCGCATCCATGCGGTCGTCCGCCGGTCGAAGGGCCATTCGCAGAGCGTCATCAAGACCGGCAAGCTGTCGGTCAATCTGGACGCCAA
>JBFXHW010000137.1:0-7301 GCA_050176605.1 Sphingobium sp.
AACAGAATGATGCAAGGAGAGATGAAATTCTGGAGCGCCTAAGCCTCGCCCGGGTTTTTCTGGGTTCTCAAGATCCACTGGACTTCTTTATGTCGTGGCGGACACCCTTGGAAATGTACCGCCCGATCTATCCCGAAGACACGGAGTCCTGCGAGGATTGAGACCGGGCGGCGTGGCGAAATGAGCTGTTATGAAGGCGCCTACCGCGCCGACCAGTCGATCGCTTTTCCGAGATCACCATGCTCGATCTTGAGATCGACAAGACAGGCGGTCAGATAAGGCAGGGCAGCGTTGAAGCTGTCAACCTCGCGGCACATGCGAGCAATATCATCACGGTAACGGGCGAGGGCTTCATGGAGTTCCTGGCGCGCATCATCTTCATAGTTGCTGAACAACGTATAGTAGAACGACTGCCTGCCGGAATTCGGCATACGCTCATTGGGCGCGTCCTGACCTTCATAATCGTTGCGCAGCGGCACGAAGTCGAGAACGCCATCAGGATCGGTCAGAGGACCCGTGACGTGGGCAATCCACTTTCCGAGCCGCCCGCTGTCCGCCATATTCGTAATTTCGACTTGAGTCTGCGCCCAGTCGATGATGGGCGCAGTCAGGTGGAGTTCGCGGACAATGCGATCGATTGTGTTTTCGCGATCTGCCAGTTCGCCGGCCGTCAGCTGTACTATCTTCCCATAGAGTGTCTCTTCAATGCAGGTGAAGAGATGGAGGCGCTTGGTGCGCGGGTAGCCTTTAAGTTGAACGAGCATATCGATATTCCTTTCGTACAGGTTTGGATGGGTGGGGTCAGACGTTCGGGCGCTTTTCGCCGAGCCGCTGGATACGGCTGAACTGCTGGCGCTCCGGGAGATGGCCATAGGAAGACAGGGTGGTGAGAATGTCCTCGTGGCCGAGATTCTGCGACCAGGCCTTGAAGTCGGCGGTATCCTCGCAAATTTCCTGCCCCAGCTGGACGAGCGTGTTGCGCACCCTATGCGGCGAGAAATACGGGATGCCAGCAGCGGCGAAAGCCGCGCGGAAGATGTCGCGTACCGGTTGCGGCGTATCCCAATGCTCGCGGGTCAGGCCGACCCAGTGGAACATGCGATCCTCGCCAACTTCCTTGCGCGTGTGCGGAAACAGCGGGTCGTTGTTGCCGAAGTGAAGTTCGGTTTTCAGGAAAGCGACATAGTCGAGGAAGATGTCGCGGATGTCGTCGCCGACAGGAAAGAACGCAGTGGGGATGGTCTTCGCGAACTTCGTGTGTACATCTTCGGCTTCCTGATTGATGCCGAGATTATCCGGGCGGACATGCTTGAGCTTGAGGGTGATGAGCGCATTCACACGCGCACCTGTCAGGAGAGCGCAGGCGACCAGCGCGCGGTTGCGCTTCTCGATCGCGGTTTCGCTCGGCATCGTCATGATGACATGGCGAAGCTGATCGACAGTAGCCGCGTCCTTGATCGTGCGACCACGGGTCAGGGCAATATCGCGATTGGAGAGACGAAAGAAGCGCGTATCGCTGACATCGATACGCGACTTGTAGGTCGGCTTGTCCGAGAGCCAGCGGAAGAAGCGTTCAACATAACCCAGTTTCGAGCGGACCGTGGCCCGGCTGGACTGCTCGGCCGCACGGCGACCGCCCTTCTTCATGAGGTGGCGTTTGTAGGCCGTGGCTACATCGGTATTGAACGTCTTGAAGTCTGCATGGCCGGTGAACTTCTCATAGTTGGCGATGGCACGCAGGTTGTTCTCGATAGTGCTGTCAGCCAGTCCTTCGGCCTCGCGGAGATAGCGTTCATACTGCCTGATCATCAGGGCGTTGGCGGCGCAGAAGCCCGCCATTTCAGCGCGTTTCGATGCTGTCATTTCGAACATCCTTCAAAGTTATGGTTGGAAGAGGAGGGCAGGGTCTGCCTACGGGTGCTTTCCCGTCTTCATGTCGACGGTGAGCGTTCCGGCCTTCTCGGCGATCTCGGCCGTGCGGGTACGGCGGAAGAGGCGGCGGCCGCAGGTCGCGCAGTTGCCCTGAAGATCGCCGCAGCTATCGGTGTACGGGACGAAGATGGCCTTCTCGCCTTCAGCGCGAACGCTCTTCTTGCAGCAGACGCAGAAGAACTCGCCCGGAAGGAGCGGCACATGCGGCTTGTTACGAGCCTCGATAAACGCCTTCACGGTCGCGCCGGAGAAGAGCTCCGGCTTGCCATGATAATCAGGCTCAAGCCCCTCGTTGCGCCATTTGTGAACGGTCAGGTAGGCGACATCGAACAGTTCGGCGATTTCGCGGCGGTTGTAGGTGCGATGGGTCTGTACGCGGCGGGGATTATGACGGCGCGCCATCAGCCCAGTCTCTCGGCGTGGATCTGCGCGACGATATCCTTCAGTTCCGCCTCGGACGCGCCGCGCATATATGCCGCGATCACACGGTCGACCTCGCTGTCGCCCCAATAGGATGCGGCGCCGATCTTGATCGGCTTGGGAAAAGTCCCATCGGAAATATCCCGATAGGTCGTTGCGCGCGACTGGCGCCAGCCGCGCTCACGCAGCTCCTTCATCTTCAGAAAGTTCATGGACAGACTCCTTGGGTCGAATTGCGACTTCAGGAGCTGTCAGGAGATCGGGAGAGTCGGGTATTTTTAATTGAAGTTAGTTGCCCGTGCCCGGAAATTCATACCGGACTATGCCGGGTTCCTCAAAAACGATAGGCAGAGCCATGGCTTTTCTGACCAGCGTATAGTGGCTTCCATCGCCGGTCGACCGCCCGACACCTGCAACATCAAACGCGAAAGAGATGAGCCGCTCAAAATAGCCGCCCACTCTTGTGGGTCGCGGTTGTGCCGCGCCACAATTGGTCAATGCCCGATCAATCGCTGCTACCATATAATAGCGTTCGGGTTCCGGATTGCGTCCCTTGCGTGAAAGGCGGGTATCAGCATGGCTGGTCGCTCTCTCGATCGCCCGTTTAAGTTGATCAGGACCGGGTTCGGTACTCCCCAGGTAGAACTGCACCAACTGCATGCTGATGCCGTCGAGCGAGTCGACGTCCGCCTCCTCCCCGGCAGCGATCGCCTTCAAAGCATTTTCAAGATTGGAGCGAACTGACCGAGGCGAGCATTTCTGGTTCAGATCGCGCGTCCCAAGATAAAGGGCGATTGCGTCTTCATAAAGTGGCATAAAGCGGCCTAGATCAAAATCGGGTAACATGCCTGCGGACATAATATCCTGAACATATCGGCGCTGCTCGGAATTCAACGCAACGGGAACCCGTTCGATAATTCCGTTAAAGCCTAAATGTTGTACCTTGCTCATCGCCGCTGCAGTTTCAACAGATTGGCTGGCGCGATCAAGGGTTTGCACAAAAGATCGGCCCACTCCTGCGCCAGTTCACGGCGACGCTCCATATAGGCAGCGCGGTTGTAGCTGCCCTCAACGGTATTGGGTGGCACATGAGCGAGCATGAGATCGATGATCGCGCGATCGCCCGGACGTCCCTCGCGCTCGGCCTTCTCATTCATGATCGTTGAGAAAGCCGCGCGCCAGCCATGGGGTACATGGCGGCCATGATAGCCGATACGGTTATAGAGATAGCCGATCGCGTTCTCGCTGATCGAGCGATGGCTGTGGCGAACGCCGGGAAACACATATCTGGTGCGCTTCGTCAGCGGCCGCATCGCATACAACACCTCGATCGCCTGTCTGGAAAGCGGGACGATATGCTCGAACTGCTCGTCCTCCTTTCGGTCGGCGATCAGTTTCATGCGTTGAGCTGGTATCCGCCAGATTGCGTCATCGGGGAAGGTACATGGCTCGGCGTCCCAGTTGACGCCCTCAAACTCGTCCCAGGAGGTTCCTCGAATCACGCCCGGTCGCACAGCCGTCAGCGCCAAAAGGCGGGAGGCCAGCTTGGTTACGGGACTGGCGCCCGACTCCTCTGCCTTGATGAGCAGTTTCTGTAGCTCTGCAAGATCGGTGATCGCCGGCTGCCGTTTCTTCTTGTTGATCGGCTTCAGTGCCTTGGTCACAACAGAGGCAGGGTCGCTCTCGCAAATCCCTTCGGCAATTGCGAAGGAGAACACCGCCGACATCCGCTGGCGCAGGCGCTTGGCGGTATCGACCGAGCCGCGGTCCTCTACACTGCGCAGAACCGCCAGCGTAGTTGGAACGTCAATCTCGCCGACAGGAAGCCTCCCCAATTTTGGGAAGATGTCGCGTTCAAGACTGTGGATGACATCGTCAGCGTGGATTGGCGCCCAGCGACCCTTCTGCGATTCATGCCAGCGCCGCGCGACCTTCTCGAACGAGGCCTCTCCTGCATCGCCCAGCATCTTGCGTTTCTTTTGGGAAACAGATGGATCGCGACCATCGCGCAGTTCCCGCCGCGCCTCGTCCCTCTTGTCCCGTGCCTCCGACAGCGACACCTCAGGCCAGGGACCGAAAACCAGCCGTCCCTCCTTGCCATTGAAGCGATATTTGAGGCGCCAGCTTTTATAGCCCTTGGTCGTCACATAGAGATAGAGCCCGCGATCATCGCTCAGCTTGTAATCCCGTTCAGCGGGCTTCGCCGCCTTCACCTTCAGTTCCGTGAGCATGGATGCCCCCAATTCTTGTCATCGGCGCCACCAGAATGCCCCCACATGAATGAGCTTGAGGTAGAATGCTGTGGCTCGCCTGAGACGTTGATTGGGTCAATTTACCTTAGAAATCTGTCACTTGTAAGAGCAAAATTGACGGGTTCGGACTTGCGCTGACAAGAAATTGGCGGACAGGGTGGGATTCGAACCCACGGTGAGCGTGAACCCACGGCGGTTTTCAAGACCGCTGCCTTAAACCACTCGGCCACCTGTCCCCTTGGGCGCGCCCAGCCGGGCCGCGCGAGGGACTCAATATCGGCAGCGCCCGCAAAACCCAAGCCCTGATTTTCAGACCATCATGATTGCGCCAGTGGACTTGCGGGGCGCTGGCTGCATAGAGTGAGGTCCAACGGAGGGGGCTGCCTTGGAGACATCGGATTGGACATATAGGCAAGGCGTTTTCCCGAAGGATCGGGAACCGGCATTTGCCCAGGCAGACGAGATGATCCTGTCGGCCATGATATCGAAGCGGGATTCAGCCACACGACCCGTCCTCGTTGGGCTGAGCGGGACGCAGGGCAGCGGCAAATCCACGACGGCCGCCCGGCTGGTCGACAAGCTTGCCGAGCGCGGATACCGGGGCGCCACGCGCTCCCTGGACGATTTTTATCTCACCCGCGCAGAAAGACTGCACCTCGCCGAAACAGTCCATCCGCTGCTGGCGACGCGTGGCGTGCCCGCGACGCACGACATGCCGCTTCTTTGCGGAACGGTCGATGCGCTGATGCGCGCAGAGACTGGAGAACGGATCGGAATGCCCGCCTTCGACAAGACAACCGACGACCGGGTTCCGAAAGACCGATGGCCGGTATTTGAGGGGCAAGCCGACATCATCCTGATCGAAGGATGGTGCGTCGGCGCCCGGCCCCAGCCCGAACATCACCTGATCGAGCCGGTAAACGATCTTGAAGCGAGGGAAGATGAGCAAGGCCACTGGCGCGCCTTCGTCAACAGCGCTCTGGCGGCGGACTATTCGGATTTTTTCGCCCGGATGGACCTGTCCATCATGCTGGCGCCACCGGACTTCGAGCAGGTCTTCGTCTGGCGCAACGAGCAGGAAGCCGGGCTGGACCGGTCGGCGCATGGCGCACGGCCCGCAATGTCCGCCATTCAGTTGCGTCGTTTCATCGCCCATTATGAACGATTGACGCGCTGGATGATCGAGGATCGGCCGGCGAACCTCGTCATCGGCATCGATGCGACGCGAAAACCTGTCAACTGGACATGGCGACGGGCGGTCTGACGCCCATTGATCGCCAGATCCAACGGTTCGGCGAACAATGCATTCACCTGCGGCGCTCTCTGTGTCACACTATGGGCATGACATCCGACCGCTCTCCCTTGTTCGCCATCGTTGCCGCCGCGCTTTGTTCCACGCTCGGGCCAGCCGCATTCAATCAGGACGAGGCGATCGCCCAGGAAATTGTTCAACCGATCCCCGCCGATGCCGCGCAGGCAAGTTCCGGCGACGGCTTTCAGGCGTATCTGCAAGGGCTGCGTACAAAGGCGGCTGCAATCGGCATCAGCGCCCCCACGATGGACTCCGTCCTTCCGACGCTGAGCTACAATCCACGCGTGATTCAGCTCGATCAATCGCAGCCGGGTGGATCGTTCGATTCGCCGATACCCCCGTTCGAGCCCTATCGCCGCAAGCATGTCGATGCCGCACGTATCACGGCCGGGCGCATGGCCTATGCGGCCAATCGCGCCAAGCTGATGCAGATCGAACGCGAAACGGGCGTGCCTGAAGCCATCATGGTCGCGATTTATGGACATGAGACCAATTATGGCCGCTTCACCGGAGATTTCGATCTTCTGCGGTCACTCGCGACGCTCGCTTATGAGGGGCGGCGGCGGGAACTGTTCGAGCCAGAATTCCTCTCCGCACTGAAGATGGCAGATGAGGGCGTTCCGCGCACCAAGCTGGTTGGAAGCTGGGCTGGCGCAACCGGTTATCCGCAATTCCTGCCGTCGGTCTATCTGCGCGTGGCGCGCGATGGCGATGGTGACGGAAAGGCCGATATCTGGAACAGCGAAGCCGACGCGCTTGCCTCCATCGCGAATTATTTCGTCGATGCCGGATGGCGAAAGGGCGAACGCTGGGGCATCCCCGTCTCCGTTCCAGCCGGGCTGAACCGCAGCGCCATCGCAAATCATACCCAGCCGCCGCGATGCCCGCGCGTTTTCGAGCGCCACAGCAAATGGTTGACCATGGCCGAATGGCGCAGACTTGGTGTCGCGCCCACCAGCGCGGCCAGGCTCGCCGACGGGACCTTCGCCACCTTGCTGGAACCGGATGGTCCGGGCAACACCGCCTATTTGCTGACGAGCAATTATCAGGTCATCCTCGATTACAACTGTTCAAACTTCTATGCGCTCTCCGTTGGTCTGCTCGCTGATGCGATCCAGGGTTGATCCGCGATCGGTCCTGCTGGCGGCCACAATCATGGCCGCGGCTGCTGGTCTGACCGGAGATAACCCGATCAGGGCGGAAACAGCACCCATCGCGGTGGACGGCCCGGTGAAGCTCGGCCGGCCATTCAAGGTAGGATCGCTAACCTATATTCCAGCCGACGAACCCGCCTATGAGGATGTTGGCTATGCAAGCTGGTATGGCGACGAAATGGCCGGAAACCGGACGGCAAATGGCGAGCGCTTCAATCCGTCGGGCATTTC
>JBFXHW010000138.1:0-7214 GCA_050176605.1 Sphingobium sp.
TTCGTCGCAAAATATGACGAATTCCCGCGCAATAAACCATTATAAACCATTTCGAGCCTAGCTTGGTCTCCTGTTGGGGACCAGAAAATGTCAAATCGCGCTACTCGGCTTATATCTATCCAGACCTGCCTCGCCGGGCTTCTCTATTTCACACTGGCGGCATCGACCATTGTCCTGAGCAGCAACGGTCATGAGATCGCGACTTTCTGGCCAGCCAATGCCGTTCTGGTCGCGCTGATGCTGCAAAGCCCGCGCACGCACTGGAAATATATCCTGACAACGGGAATGCTGGCGAACATCGCCGCCAACCTTCTCACGCGCGGCTCCTTGCTCGGGCCGTTTCTCTTCGGCATTTCCAACATGGTAGAAGTGTATATCGTCGCATGGGGATTGCATGCCGCGATAAGCAGCAAGGGCATCCTGCACCAGCCAGGCTCGGTTGGCCGCCTCCTGCTCTGGGCAGGTCTGATCGGCCCGACATGCAGCTCGATTTTGGGTGCCGCGACCGCATGGCTGGTTTTCGATCAGCCTTTCGGCATCGCGATGATCAACTGGTTCCTGACGGACGCCCTTGGCCTGCTCGTTTTCACACCTGTCTTCTACACCCTTTTCCATGGCGATTTCGTCCGTTGTTTCCGCGGAACAACCGTCAGGCAGCGGGTAGAGACGATTGCCTTGCAAGGCCTGGTGTTGTTGACCGCCATAGGCGTGTTCACGACCAATGATCTGCCCATATTGTTTCTGGTCCCGATCCCGATCATGCTGGTGACGTTCCGGCTGGGATGGCTGGGCACAAAAATTTCCGTGATGATCGTCGCCATCATTGTCGCGATTGCAACGGCGGAGGGAACAGGCCCGATAATGCTCGCGGAACATTTGCCGCACGTGTTCTTTTCGCAATTCTACCTCGCATCGCTGTTGCTCATGCAGCTGCCGATCGCGGCCGCGCTCAACTCCCGATCAGAGGTGACGGAGCAGCTTGCGAGAAGCGAGAAATCCGTCCGGATGCTGGCGGAACAGTCTGAACTCCTCCTCCTCAGCCTCGACCGGTCGGGAACGTTCACACGGGTGATCGGTGCTTCCGGGAAGCTCATCGGCAGACAGGAGTCGGATCTTCTCGGCCGCAGCTTCGAGGCGCTGCCCCCTGAAGTGGGCGAGCGGCTGTCTTCCGGTTTCAGGGAAGTGATGGATTATGACTGTTTCGATCAGGCGCTCGAATTTGCCGCACCTGGCAATCCGGACTGCTGGCGGGAGGCGCGCTACCGCGTCCTCGAGGCTGATCGGCTCGCCAATTTCGAAGTCGTGCTGACCATTCAGGATATAACGGACCATAAGCGCCGGGAGGGCGTGCTGGTCGAAAAGGCTCATGTTGACGGCATGACCGGCCTTCTCAACCGTGCGGGATTTACCGACGCGGCTCAACGGCACATTGCGCAAGCTACCGAAGAAAACCTGTTTCTGGTCATGATCGACGTCGACCGCTTCAAACTGATCAACGACAATCTCGGCCACGCTGCGGGAGACGCCGTGCTTGCGGCCATTGCCCAACAGATGAAAAACCAGCTTCGTGCGACCGACATCATCGGGCGTCTGGGCGGCGACGAATTCGCGATCGTGCTGCGCAATGTGAGCAGGGATCAGGCCCATGACGCGTGCGACCGGCTTGTCGCGTCCATCGCCCGCTCTCCCGTCGCGCTGCCGGAAGGAAAAGATGTCGGCGTGAACATCAGCTGCGGCGTGGCGTGCTGGACAGCGGGAGACGATCTGGAGCAACTGAAGCACAGGGCCGACATGGCGCTGTACGAGGCCAAGCGCGGCGGGCGGAACAAGGCGGTCGCCGCCTGACGAAACTCGATCCGGCCCGGCGCAAGCCACAGGGCAAGGGTTCTATCCCAGCTTCGCTTCGGCCTCCGCCAGCGCGTCTGGCGTATTGATGTTGTAAAAGGGGCCGGGGAGGGCAACCATGCGCGCGCCGATATGACGCATCCAGCCGCGGATCGAGCGGTCCGCCTGACCGGCGAGCCGGGCGTCGAGATCGTCCGCCAGCGACGCGGGCCAGAGCCCCATCAGCCAGTGCCCATCGACCACCGCGGGACCGGGCGACAGCCGCTCCGCAAGATCGGGCGGCAGCGGAAGCGTGTCACATCCCGCGCACAGCACCGCGTCGAAGCCATTGTCCCGTGCATGGTGTAGCGCCGCGTTGAGCCCACCAAGCGGCCCCTCGCCGGGCCGCGGGCGATCGGCCAGCGACACCATGCCGGGCCATTGACGGCCCACAATCACCAGATCGTCGCACTGGCCGCGCAGCGCGGCGGCGGCATGATCAACCAGCGCGACGCCGCCGAGCAGCACCGCGCCCTTGTCGTCGCCGAACCGGCGCGCCGCGCCGCCCGCGATAATCGCGCCCAGCAGGGAGCATGGCCGCATCATCGCCCGGACACGGCGACCGTCATAGGAAAATCAGGCTTCCTCGACGGGAGCGCCGGGGCCGTTCTTCAGGATCGACGCGATCGCATTCTTCGCCGAAGCCTTGCTGCTATAGCCTTCGGTCCAGAAGATGATCTCCGAGTTGTATTTGAACTTGGCGACATATTCGCCCTTCTTGTTCTGCTCGATCACGAATTTGTGGCCCATTTCAAACTCCCCATCCGTTAAGTGGCGAGCCGAGCCTATCGTCCGCGCGCCCGATTGAAAAGAGGCTGGCTCAGGTAAACCGGGCCGGACCGTAAAATGCGGCATCGATTCCGGTAAGGGCAGGGTCCGGGTCTCCACCGGCGATCAGCCATCGGCCGAGCCGGGCAGCAGCCGGCGCGGTCTGGATGCCGAACCCGCCCTGTCCCGCGAACCAGAAGAAATCGGGGCATGCGGGATCGCGACCATAGACCGGCCGCCGGTCCGGCGCGAAGCTGCGCAGCCCCGCCCATTTGCGTTCGACCGCCTCGACCCGCCAGCCGACGGCCTGCTGCAGCCGGTCGATGGCGATCGCAACGTCCAGTTCCTCCGGAACAACATCGCCGGGCGGCGATGGCTTTTCGTCATGAGGGGAGAGCCAGATACGCCCGCCGCCGCATGGCTTGAAATAGAAATTCTCGTTGAGGTCGATCACAACCGGCAAGTCGTCGCGGACCGGCGGATCGACGCGCAACTGGACCACCGTCCGCAGAAAGGGCGCGATGCCGAGTGGTGCGACGCCGCAGACCCGTGCAACGGTATCGGCCCAAGCCCCGGCCGCGTTGACCAGCAATCCAGCCGACACTTCGCCCGATGTGAGCGACAGCCGCCAGCCGCCGCCAGCCTGCCGCGCCGCGCCTTGCAGCTCTGTCCGGCGGGCGAGCCTGCCGCCCCGGCGCGCGAAAGCCGAGAGATAGCTCGCATGAAGCCGCGCGACGTCGATGTCCCGCGTATTGGGCTCTTCCAGCCCCAGAACCCAGTCCGGCCTCAGCCCCGTGATACGGCGTTGCAGCTCTTCCGCCGCGACCGGCCGGAACAGGTCGCGCCCGGAAAATTCGGCGATCAGCGCATCGCGAACGCCTGCATCCTCTGCCCTCCCGATATGGAGCGATCCGCGCGGCGTCAGAAACCCCTCGGCGGAAAGATCGCCGGGCGGCTGCTCCAGCAGCGGTCCGGAAGCCGCGGTCAGCGGCGCTATATCGGGGCCGCCATAGCTTTCGACCCAGAAGGCGACCGAGCGTCCCGTCGCATGATAGCCGGGTTGATCCTCCATCTCGACCAGCAGCACCGACATGTCGGCCGCCAGTTCCGCCGCGATGCTCGCGCCGGCCATGCCCGCCCCGACAATCACCATGTCATATGACGTCATGCCGTTCACGCCGGTGCGCCCCTCCGCGCCGGCGCGTTCGCGGCCAGAAAGGCATCGATCCTCGCGAGCGCATCGTCGCGCACGCGGTCAACCTCACGCAATATCTCGTGCCCCACGGCGCGCCCGTAGACATGAACTTGGCCATGAGGCAATCGCCGCGCCATGCGGACGATTTCCGGCGTTGAAACCAGCCGATCGCCACGCGTCGCCAGGATCAGCATCGGCGTTTCAATGCCCTCCAGAAATCCCGCCTCCTCCAGCCGCGCATTCGAGACGAAGGCGGCACGCAGCCACCCCCAGCTCGGCGCGTCCATCACCAGCTCCGGTCGCTCGCGCCGTATCTTTCTCTCCTGCTCATAGCGCTGCTCGCTATGGGTCAGCGTCTTGCGGATCGTCCGGTCCAATCCCCGTGAGCGCCTGCGTGGAGACCAGAGTGGCCGCTTCGCGCCGCCTGTGGCGCACATCGCTCGGACGATCGAGTGGGCAAGGCCGCGTGGCAACCCCACGGCATGAAGAGCGAACATGGGCGCGACAAGAACCGCAGCGTCCGCCGTCACGCGCCCCTCTCCCAGCGTTCGCGTCAGCAGATGTCCTCCCATCGAATGGCCGATCATCACATGGGGCGGGCTGGTGCGATCGCGCCATTCGGCGGCATAGGCCTCCAGATCATCCAGCCAGCTGTCGAAATTCTCGACATGGCCCAGCAGTGGATCGTCCGACAAGCGTCCGGAGCCGCCCTGGCCGCGCCAGTCGAAACTCTCCACGGCCCATCCCGCCTTTGCCCAATGGTCCATGGTTTCGGCATATTTCTCCATATGATCGCCCCGCCCCGCCAGAAACAGCAACGAACCGCGAAGGCCCTTCCCGCTCCCCTGTTCGGGTGCGAACCTGGCCCTTCTCAGCGGCCAGCCGTCTCGAGCATGCCATGTATCGGAGAGGTGATCTATCATCGCGCCTGACTATGGTCTCCCGTCGAATTAACAGCCAGTTTACGAATTGGTAAGAGCTAATGGCTACATCCTGTCCCAATGAGCGGGGAAGGTATCAGGATAGTGCTTTTGTGCGTGCTCGCGGGCCTGCTGGTTGCCGCGGCGGTCACCGATATTCGCGCGCGCATCATCTCCAACAGGCTCAATCTGGCGATTGCCGCGCTCGCGCCGCTTTACTGGCTGGCGAGCGGCATTCCGGCATGGCCCGACATGGCGCTGCAGGTCGCGCTCGGCGTCGGCATATTCGGGATTTTCGCCGCGCTGTTCGCCTTCGGCATGATGGGTGGCGGTGACGTCAAGCTGCTGGGCGCGGTCGCACTGTGGTTTCCCTGGCAGGCCGTCTGGATGCTGCTGGTCATCATGGCGGTGCTCGGCGGCATCATCACCCTCATTACCGTCATCCATCACAGGATGGCGCACAGAATAGGCCAGCCGGAGGTTCCTTACGGCGTCGCCATAGCCATGGCGGCAATGTGGCTGGTTGGACAACGGATTATTTACCAATTTGCGTAACAACTGCGTCCGGGAATGCAAAGTGTCCCGGCCTGGAAGACGAGGTTCGTCATGGATGTGAAAAAAGCAGTACTGCTTCTGGGCGCGCTTGTGATTGCCGTTACGGCGGCGTTGATGGCGCGTTCAATGTTCAGCAGTGGAGGAAGCGCTCCGCAGGCAACCGCTGCCGCAGTGTCGCAGGACGGCCCGTTCGTCCTCGTGGCGACCAAGGCCCTGCCGGTCGGCACGATCATCGAGGAAACGAGCTTTCGCTTCCAGCCCTGGCCAAAGGAACTGGTCGAGGATGCCTACTATCTGAAGGAAAAGGTCGATCCGCAAACGCTGCAGGGCAGCGTCGTGCGCAACGCGATCACCGCTGGCCAGCCGGTCACGCAGGGCTCGCTGATCCAGCCGGGTGAGCGCGGTTTCCTTGCCGCCGCCCTCGGCCCGGGCATGCGTGCGGTGACGGTGCCGGTGTCGATGCAGAGCTCGGTCGCGGGCTTCGTTTTCCCGGGCGACCATGTCGACCTGCTGGTTACCCAGACGATTGCCGGCGTCGATGGCGACAGCCCGCTCAAGGTAACGGAAACCATCGTGCGCAACCTGCGCGTGCTCGCCACTGACCAGCGCACCAACGCGCTCGACGCGGAAGGTAAGCCGGAGGTACGCTCTTTCTCCAACGTGACGCTCGAAGTGACGCCGCGAATCGCCGAGAAGATCGCGGTTTCGCAAACGATCGGTTCGCTCTCGCTCACGCTGCGATCGATTGCCGACACGCGTCAGGATCTCGATGCGGCTATTGCCAGCGGCGATGTCGACATGCCCGAGGGAGGCGATCCGGCTGCCGAGAAGAAGGCGCTGGCCACCATCGTATCGCGCCCTGAAGACGGCCGCGGATCCTTTTCGACCGGCGCCGACGTTTCGCGCTTCGCCCGCCGCTCGATGCCGGTTCGCAAGGTCCCCGAAGAGGCAAAGCCCAAGGGACCGATCGTTCGCGTAGCCCATGGCACCGCGGTCGAGCAGGTCGAGATCAAGGGGAACTGAGATGAAACGCATCCACATTTCGCGCTCCGCAACATCCGCGATTGCCGCGGTTGCGATCGCCACCGGCAGCGCGATCGCCCCGGCTGGCCTGATGAGCCCAGCCACCGCGGCCGGCACATCTGATGGCAATGTCATCATGATGTCGATCGGTGCGAGCCGGGTCGTCAACCTGTCCGGACGCATGACCGATGTGATCGTCGCCGATCCCAACGTCGCCGATGTGCATGTCCGCTCGCAGACGCAGCTCTACATCCTGGCGAAGGCTCCCGGTGAAACGGCCGTCACGGTGACGACCGCCGGCGGCAAGACGCTCTATTCGACGACGATCCGCGTCGGCAACAATATCACCAGCGTCGACCAGATGCTGAAGCTTGCCATGCCGGAAGCCGATATCAGGGTTTCCAAGATGAACGGGCTGTTCCTGCTTACAGGAACGGTGAAGGCGCCGGAGGATGCAGCCGAGGCGGAACGCCTTGTGCAGGCTTTCACCGCCTCGCCCCAGGGACCGGTGACGGTCGTCAGCCGCCTACGGACAGCAACCCCGCTTCAGGTCAACCTGCAGGTGAAGATTGCCGAAGTCAGCCGCAACCTGATCCATCAGGTCGGCATGAACCTTGCCACCGCCGACCTGACCAGCGGGTTCAAGTTCGGTATCGGCTCGGGCCGCGACTTTATCAACCAGCAATGGACACCCGGCGGCTCTCTTGGCGTCGGTCGGGGTCTCATCCCGCCTGCCGGGGGATCAGCCGTGACGTCCGGATCGGCAGGCGCTACCATTGCGGCCGACACGAAGCTGTTCGGCCTCAACATTCTCACCGCGCTGGACCTTGCCGAGACCAACGGTCTTGCCACCACGCTCGCCCAGCCGA
>JBFXHW010000139.1:0-7148 GCA_050176605.1 Sphingobium sp.
GGTCTGCCTCGGCAGATGCCCGTAACGCGAGCAACTCGGGGTTTGTGATCTTCCTGGCCATGGGTTCTCCTTCCTGTGCTGCAACCTGATACCTGCAGTCTGAAGGGAACCTCAGCTAACCCACAACTATCGGCTGAACCATGTCTGGATGGGCGGGACGCGGGTCTGGATGGCCTTGCTGATGGGCGCCGTCATGGCGCTCATCATGCTCGGGTTCATGTGGTCCCTGTATCGGAATGCGAACAGGAATCTGCTTATAATCTGATTGGCCATCGCGGCGTTTGCGGGATCGCTCTGGCCAATCAGCTCCCGCCAACCACGACGCAGGCGGCGAACATCAGGAAACCGGCAAAGCGGTTGGAGCGAAACTTTACCAGCGGATCCACGCCGTCTTCGCGAAGCGTGACGACCTGCCAACCGAGATGCCCCGCCATGGGCAGCAGGGCGACCAGCGCCAGCGGATCGGGCCGTGCAAGCCAGATCGCGCCAGCCCATAACGCCAGCGCCACCGCATAGAAACCGCCGACACCGGCACGCACATGCCGCCCCATTGCGAGCGCGCTGGACCGGATGCCGACCAGCCCGTCATCCTCCCGGTCCTGAAGCGCGTAAATGCTATCGTATCCGACGACCCAGCAGATGCTGCCAAGATAGAGCAGCGTGGCCATGATGTTGAGAGCCCCGGTCATCTCCACCCAGCCGACGAGCGCGGCCCAACTGAATACGATGCCGAGCCAGACCTGCGGCCACCAGGTAATGCGCTTCATGAAGGGGTAGGCGGCCACGGGCGCAAGGCTGGCGAGGGCCATGATTTGCGCCTCACCACGAAGCTGAAACAACACGATCAGACCAACCAGGCACAGCGCGCCCATCCAGATAGCCGCCCGCAGCGGCGAAACCCGCCCGCTGGCGACCGGCCGGGACGCGGTGCGCGCAACGCGCCGGTCGAGGTCCCGGTCGACGATATCGTTCCACACGCACCCCGCACCGCGCATCGCGATGCTGCCGAGCAGGAACCAGAGGATCATGCGCCAGTGCTCCAGCCCATTCCCGGCCAAGGCGATGGCCCATGCTCCGGGCCAGAACAGCAGCCACCAGCCGATCGGCCGGTCGAGCCGGGCCATCGAGGCATAGTCGCGTGCCGATGGCGGGAGCAGCGCCATCATACCCCGCGCTTCGCTGTCCGGGACGATGCTGTCGGAAGGCGGCATAGCCTGCCCTAATGTCTGATTTCGTCGTGGCGCAAGCTCAGCTCTCTTCCACAGCCTCACTGTTGAGCTGAACATAATTCTGAAGCCCCATGCGAGCGATCATATCGAACTGCCGCTCGATGGTGTCGACATGTTCCTCCTCATTCTCGAGAATCTTTTCGAACAATTCTCGGCTGACATAGTCGCGGACAGTCTCGCAATGCGCGATGGCTTCCCTCAGCAGCGGGATCGCCTCTTCCTCCAGCGCGAGGTCGCATTTCAGTATTTCCTCAACATTTTCGCCAATCTTGAGGCGACCCAGTGCCTGAAAATTCGGTAGCCCTTCCAGGAACAGGATGCGATCGGCCAGCATGTCCGCATGCTTCATCTCATCGATCGATTCATGCCGTTCGAACGCGGCAAGCTTTTGCACGCCCCAGTTGTGGAGCATCCGGTAATGCAGCCAATATTGATTGATCGCCGTCAGCTCGTTCAAAAGAGCCTTGTTGAGATAGTCTATTACCTGGGGATCACCCTTCATGGCCGCATTTCCTCGTTTGATCGAACGGACTATGCGATAGCGCGACACTCAGAACAAGGCGCTAGGGGAAAACTTATTTACGAGGCAAGGCCCCGCTCGTCAGCGACGATGTCTTCGGCCTCGTCAAGACACTGGCGGCACTGGGGGTTACACCCGAGCGAGGCGTAGAGCTTTTCCGCGTCGCCACGGCTGGCACGCGCGGCCTGCCGCAGATCGGCCTCTCTGATGGCATTGCAAATGCAAATATACATACTCGACTCGCAATTAAGATGACTCCTTTTTAATGATAATCGCTCGCATTAGCAAGCCGTATCCCCTTCTTTCCCCCCACCTGCCTTTTCCAATGCTTGCCCGTCAGGCACGTTGGCGCTACCTCGACGCGATGCCCGCAACCCCCGCCTGGCCGCCGCGCAGCGCACCGCGCCTCTTCGTCGAATACGGGCTCGAGGCTGGCATGCGCGTGCCGGTTGCGGGGAACGCCGCGCACTATCTGCTCTCGGTCATGAGGATCGCAGATGGCGACGCCGTGCTGCTGTTCAACGGGCGGCAGGGCGAGTGGGCAGCGCGTGCGTGCGACCTGCGCAAACGCGACCTGACCCTTGAATGTGTCGAACAGACGAAGCCGCTTGAACCCGTGCCCGATTTCCGGCTGCTTGTGGCGCCGATCAAGAAGGGAAAGATCGACCTGATCGCCGAAAAGGCATGCGAACTGGGCGTCGCGGAGCTGCAGCCCGTCCTGACCGCCCGCAGCGTGGTGGACCGGCTCAATCTCGACCGGCTGCGCGCGCACATGATCGAGGCGGCAGAACAGTGCGGACGGACGACGCTACCAAATCTTTGTGACCTAAAGAGGTTATCTGCCATTCTTTCCGAATGGAATGAAGAGAGACATCTCTTCTTCGCGGATGAATTGGGGGGTGCCCCCCCGGCAGAAGCCTTTGCGGCGCATCCCGGTCCCGCCGCCATGCTGATCGGTCCCGAGGGCGGATTCACGGACGAGGAGCGCGAGGCGATCCGGTCAGTCCCCGCTGCGGTACCGATCTCGCTTGGCCCCCGCATATTGCGGGCGGAGACCGCCGCGATCGCCGCCACGGCCTGCTGGATGAACCTCAACGGTGACTGGCGGTAGCGGACACCTTACCCGTTGGGTAAAAGTCTTTTGCGGCACCCCCGATTGATTGACCGCCAAAGCGTTCCTATGTGCACGCTCGACAACAGGGGTTAGGCGGGCAATGAGTACGAGAACCGATGCCGGAGGGGACGATCCCGCCATCGAGACCAGAGACCAGCTTGTTTCGGTCTTCGCCGGGGGTGAGAAGCCGCCCGAACGCTGGCGGATCGGCACGGAGCACGAGAAATTCGTCTATTCGCTAGCCGATCATCACGCGCCTTCCTATGAAGAACCGGGCGGCATCCGCGACCTGTTGATGAGCCTGACCGAGTTCGGCTGGCAACCCGTTATAGAGAATGGCAACGTCATCGCGCTTTCCGGAGAGGACGGCACGATCAGCCTGGAACCGGCCGGCCAGCTTGAACTGTCCGGGGCACCGCTCGAAAATCTCCACGAAACCTGCGCCGAAACGGGCCGGCACCTCTGTCAGGTAAAGGCTGTCGGCGACAAGCTGGGGCTCGGCTTTCTCGGCCTTGGCATGTGGCCGGACAAGCGACGGGACGAACTGCCGATCATGCCGAAGGGCCGCTACGACATCATGTTGCGCCATATGCCACGCGTCGGCACGCTGGGCCTCGACATGATGCTCCGCACCTGCACCATCCAGACCAATCTAGATTACGCGTCAGAGGCTGACATGGCCCAGAAGTTCCGCGTTTCCCTCGCGCTTCAGCCACTTGCCACAGCACTTTTCGCCAACTCGCCCTTCACGGAAGGAAAACCGAACGGCTTTCTCTCCTTCCGCAGCCATATCTGGTCGGATACCGATCCCGCCCGCACCGGCATGCTGCCCTTCGTGTTCGAGGACGGCTTCGGCTATGAACGCTATGCCGACTATGCGCTCGATGTGCCTATGTATTTCGCCTACCGCGACGGCAAATATATCGACGCGGCGGGCCAGAGCTTCCGCGATTTCCTCGACGGTCGCCTGCCCGCGTTACCCGGCGAAAAGCCGCGGATATCCGACTGGAACGACCATCTTTCCACGGCCTTTCCGGAAGTGCGCCTGAAGAGCTTTCTGGAAATGCGCGGCGCGGATGGCGGACCATGGGGCCGGATATGCGCCTTGCCCGCGCTGTGGGTGGGGCTGCTTTATGACCAGGGCGCGCTCGACGCGGCCTGGGATCTGGTCAAGGGCTGGAGCATGGAAGAGCGGCAGGCGCTGCGCGACGGCGTTCCCCGTCTCGGCATGGAAGCTCCGGTTCCCGGCGGGCGAACCCTGCGCGATCTTGCACCAGAGGCGCTTCGCATAGCCGAAATGGGGCTTGCTTCGCGTGCACGGCTGGACGCAAGCGGTAACAACGAGACCGGCTATCTGACCGCGCTCCACGAGGTCGCCGCCAGAGGCAAGACGCCGGCGGAAAGCCTGCTAGAGAGATTCCATGGCGCGTGGCAAGGCGATATAGGCCGTGTCTATGCCGAAGAAAGCTTCTGATTCGTCGTCTTTTGACAAGACCGGGTCGCTCCGCTGGGGGCGCCTGCTGCTCGCGGGAGCGGCGATCCTCGCACTGATCGCCATCGGCTGGTCGCTGACCCGCAACGGCTCGGGGGACGAAAAGGGGCAGGAACAGGCCGCCGACGAGAAGCAGGCTCGCCTTTCTCCGGAAGAGGCGATCCGTTTGCTGGAAGAGCATGTCGCGACCGTTCCAAACGATGTCGACGGATGGAAACGTCTGGGATGGGTTTATGCTGCGACAGGCAAATATGGCGATGCCGTGCGCAGCTATCGCCACGCAACCGAACTCGCGCCGAAAGACGCTGCCCTTTGGTCCGCACTCGGCGAGGCCTTGGTAATGGCGGACCGGACGGCGGCCATGCCGCCCGAAGCGGCGGCGGCGTTCGACAAGGCGGTTGCGATTGATCCGAAAGATCCTCGCGCACGTTATTTCAAGGCTGTACAGAGCGATCTTGCCGGCGATCATGAAGATGCGATCGAAAGCTGGTTTGCGCTGTTAAAGGATTCTCCCCCGGACGCGCCATGGGTCAAAGACCTGCGCCATACGATCGAGCGGGTGGGCAAGGAGCACGACATACCGGTTGCAAAAAGGCTCGCCGCCATCCCCGTGGCTGAGAACCCGCATGGCCGACCGCCGTCATCTGCAGCGACCGCCGCCATTCCCGGCCCCACGCTGCAGCAGATGAAATCTGGCGAGGCGCTGCCGGTGGATCAGAAGAGCGCGATGGTTTCGGGCATGGTCGCCAGCCTTGAAGCAAAGCTGAAGGAAGACCCCCGGAATGTGGATCGCTGGCTGATGCTGATGCGCAGCCGCATGACGCTGGGCGAGAAGGACAAGGCGGCTGCCGCGCTTGCAGCCGCAATCGCCAACAATCCGAAAAATGAAGCCTATATTCGCCAGCAGGCAGCGATCCTCTCCGTTCCCGGGGCCTGACCTCTCCCGCGCTCTTGTGCGCGCGTCCGCCGATCCCTACTATCATGCCATGGGCAGTCATCATCACCACCATGAGTTCACCGGCTCGTCACTGCGGAATGCCGCGCAAAAGGTGCTGGAAGATCGAGGCGAGCAGTGGACGCCCACACGCGCCGCGATTTTCGACGCGCTGGCGGAGCGGGACAGGCCAGCCTCTGCCTACGACATCGCCGACGCCGTTTCGGCTGCGCGCGGCAAACGGGTGGCGCCGAACAGCGTTTATCGCATTCTGGACCTGTTCGTCGCCAACAACCTTGCCACTCGGGTCGAGAGCGCCAACGCCTATCTCGCCAATGCCCACCCGGGTTGCCTGCACGACTGCATCTTTCTGGTTTGCTCGGCTTGCGGCGGCACGACACATCTCGACGACGATCGACTCTCCAAGATGGTGCGGGAACGGGCGGTCGAAGAGGGGTTTCAGCCAGAACGGCCGATTGTAGAGGTAATCGGCTTGTGTGCGCAGTGCAATTAAAGGCCGAATGGGTTCGACAGCGTAGCACCCAATGTCTATGGTGCGGCGCAGGAGACTTGACGCACGATGAATGACCGCCCGGCAACGCCGCTGCTCGATACGGTGACTCTCCCTGCCGATCTGCGCCGCCTGCAACCCGACCAGCTTCGCCAGTTCGCCGATGAATTGCGCGCCGAAACCATCAGCGCCGTGGGCACGACCGGCGGCCATCTCGGCTCTGGCCTCGGCGTGGTCGAGCTGACTACCGCCATCCACTATGTATTCGATACGCCGGCTGACAAGCTTGTCTGGGATGTCGGCCATCAATGCTATCCGCACAAGATTATCACGGGGCGGCGTGACCGCATCCGCACATTGCGCCAGGGAGGCGGCCTCTCCGGCTTCACCAAGCGGTCCGAGAGCGAATATGATCCCTTCGGCGCGGCTCACAGCTCCACCAGCATCAGCGCCGCGCTCGGGTTTGCCATCGCCAACAAGATGCAGGACCGGCCGGGCAAGGCCATCGCGGTTATCGGCGATGGCGCGATGTCGGCCGGGATGGCCTATGAGGCGATGAACAACGCCGAGGCGGCAGGCAACCGCCTGATCGTCGTCCTCAATGACAATGACATGTCGATCGCCCCGCCGGTCGGCGGACTTTCCGCCTATCTCGCGCGCCTTGTTTCCAGTCGCGAGTTCATAGGGCTGCGCGGCCTTGCCAAGAAAATCGTCAAACATCTGCCCCGACCTCTGCACAACGCCGCAAAAAAGACTGACGAATATGCGCGCGGCATGGCGATGGGCGGCACACTGTTCGAGGAACTGGGCTTCTATTATGTCGGCCCGATCGACGGCCATAACCTTGACCAGCTGATCCCGGTGCTCGAAAATGTCCGCGACATGGCGGAGGGGCCGTGCCTCATCCACGTCGTAACGCAGAAGGGCAAGGGCTATGCCCCAGCCGAGGCCGCCGACGACAAATATCACGGCGTGCAGAAATTCGATGTCGTTACCGGCGCGCAGGCGAAGGCGCCACCCGGACCTCCCAGCTATACCAGCGTCTTCGCGAAGGCACTGATGGCCGAGGCGGCGCGCGACGAAAAGGTCTGCGCCATCACGGCCGCCATGCCCTCTGGCACGGGCCTCGACAAATTCGCGGACGCTTTCCCCGATCGCTGCTTCGATGTCGGCATTGCCGAACAGCATGCCGTCACTTTCGCCGCTGGCCTCGCGGCTCAGGGAATGCGCCCCTTTTGCGCCATCTATTCCACCTTCCTGCAACGCGCCTATGACCAGGTGGTGCACGATGTCGCGATCCAGAATCTGCCGGTGCGCTTCGCGATGGACCGCGCGGGACTGGTCGGCG
>JBFXHW010000140.1:0-7082 GCA_050176605.1 Sphingobium sp.
GATCCCTCTTGTCGTACATGAAGAGATATCCGCTCCCATAGCGCGCGGGAAAGCCCAGCGCGCGTGCGGCAGCGAAGAAGACATGTGTCTGGTCCTGGCAGACTCCCTTGCCGAGGCGCACCGCCTCCTCCGCCGTCGTCCCGACGTCCGTCGCTCCCGGTCGGTATGACACACATTTGAGTACCGCGGCGGACAAGGCATGCAGCATCGCGATGTCGTCAGCATGCTCCGCCGAGCGTATCTTGCTTGCAAGCCCCAATATTTCCTGTCCGGCTCTCGTCAGCGTCGTCGGCTGACGAAACAGCCAGAGAGGCGCATAGCCGCTGTGCTCTCCGGTAATCCCACGAAAATCCGGGTCGGTCTCGACTTCGCCGCGACAGGTGATGCTGACCGCTTCCGTTCCTTCCACCGCTCTAAGCAACACCACGCGATTGCCGTGCTGGTCGTCATATTCGGCTTCGCACACCGCGCCGTCGAGCTCTATGCCCCAGGAGAGGATTTTCTGCGCGGGCGAGTTCCGAGGTATAAGCCGAACCCTTTGCAGCGCGTAAGGTACCGGTTCCCGGAACCGGTAACAGGTTTCATGGCGGATCGACATTCTCATTGCAGGTGAACGGCACCCCCAGATGCCCGGCCGGATTCGAAAAACTAACCGTTGAACCGATAGTCCTTTTCGATCTGCGATGCGAGGGCCTGATTTTCGATCTGAAACTGCTGAAGGAACTCGTGCAGCCCCGTCTCAAACATCTGCTCGATCGTGGTGGCCTCGATCCGGCTAACCATTTCGGCCGCGATCTTCTGGCTGTCCAGGGTTTCGCCATAATCCCGCGCGAGCCATTGCAGATTTTCGTCGATCTTGCGCGCACAGAACAGCACAGAGCGCGGCAGGCGCTGATCCAGGATCAGGAAGCGCGCCACATCGCGCGGACGGGTTTCATTGGGATTGAGCCAGCGGTAACTCCGCTGCGCCGAGAGCGACCGCAGCAGCATGTCCCACTGACTGGTATCGAGC
Organism: Sphingobium sp.; assembly: GCA_050176605.1. Classification (GTDB taxonomy): domain Bacteria; phylum Pseudomonadota; class Alphaproteobacteria; order Sphingomonadales; family Sphingomonadaceae; genus Sphingobium. The sequence goes on from JBFXHW010000140.1 coordinate 1,013, forward strand.
GTTGAACCGACATGGGAAAGCGAAGGCAACAACAGATAATATTTCACGTCGAGAATGCGCGCGGTGTTGTCCGACCTTTCGAGGAATGTACCGATGCGCGCGAAATTATAGACATCGTTGCGCAACATCGTGCCATGCAGCGCGCCGCGCACCAGCGCACTGTGCTGACGGATCATGCCGAGGATGCCGGTGAGGTCTGCCTCGCGCACCTGCCGTGACAGCCGGTCGCGCACGGCGATATAGCATTCGTTGGTTGCCTCCCACACCTCGCGGGTGATCGCGGTTCGCGCCACGCGCGCATTGTCCCGGGCGCGTTCGATCATCATCAGCACGGAACCCTGATGGCTCTTGTCCCGCAGGAGATAGTTGACGACACGGGTCAGCGAATGCTCCTGCTCCGCTTCCTCATATTCCTCATCGAGGTCACACGTCATCAGGATCGAACGCCATTCCTGGCTCGATGCGCTGCTGTTGGTAAGCGAGATGCGCAGGCCAGCGTCGATAAGGCGAGCGAGATTCTCGCTGCGCTCCAGATAGCGGAACATCCAGAACAGGGCGCCAGCGGTTTTGCCCAGCGTTGTCATCGCCCGTACCCTACTCCTCCAGTACCCAGCTATCCTTGGTGCCGCCGCCCTGGCTCGAATTGACGACCAGTGACCCTTTTTTCAGCGCCACACGGGTAAGCCCGCCGGGCGTTATCTCGATCCCGTCCGGCGAGACGAGCACAAAGGGTCGCAGGTCGACATGGCGCGGCGCCAGGCCCTTGCGCGTCAGGATCGGCACGGTAGAGAGCGCCAGCGTCGGCTGCGCGATATATTTGCCGGGATGGCGTTTCAGTTTGGCCTTGAAGTCGGCCAGCTCCTTCTTGCTCGCCGCCGGCCCGACCAGCATACCGTATCCGCCCGATCCGTGAACCTCCTTCACGACAAGATCGCAGAGATTGTCGAGCACATAGGCGAGGCTCTCCGGCTCCGAACAGCGCCAGGTAGGCACATTCTGCAGCAAGGGTTCCTCGCCCATGTAGAAACGGACGATATCGGGAATATAGCTGTAGATCGCCTTGTCGTCGGCGATGCCTGTTCCTGGCGCGTTGGCGATGGTGATGCCGCCCGCCATGTAAACGTCCATGATGCCGGGGATACCGAGCAGGGAGTCGGGACGGAAGGTCAAAGGATCAAGATAATCATCGTCGATGCGCCGGTAAAGCACGTCGATCGCCTTGTACCCCTGCGTCGTACGCATCGCCACGCGCCCGTCGATGATCCGTACATCATGCCCTTCAACCAGTTCCGCACCCATCTGGTCGGCCAGAAAGGCATGCTCGAAATAGGCGCTGTTGTAGATGCCCGGCGTAAGCACCGCGACAACGGGATCACCGTCGCATGCGGGCGGTGCGCTGGCCGATAACGACCGGCGCAATTTCTTGGGATAGTCAGAAACCTCGCGGACCTTCACATGCGCGAACAGTTCCGGAAACATGCTCATCATCGTCTCGCGATTTTCGAGCATGTAGGATACGCCCGATGGCGTGCGCGCATTGTCCTCCAGCGCGTAGAACTCGTTCGGGCCCGTGCGGACAAGATCTACGCCCACGATGTGGCTGTAGACATCGCCCGGTGGCGTGAAGCCGATCATCTTGTCGAGAAAGGCCGCATTGCTGCTGAGCATCGCCTCGGGCAGCCGCCCCGCCCGGACAATCTCCTGCCGGTGATAGATGTCGTGCAGGAAGGCGTTCAGAGCCTTCACCCGCTGCTCAATCCCGCGGGCAAGGCCGGCCCATTCAGACGCTGCGATGATCCGCGGAACGATATCGAACGGGATCAGCCTTTCCTCGGCCTCTTCCTGTCCATAGACCGCGAAGGTGATCCCGGTCTTCCGAAAGAGATCCTCGGCTTCCTGCGCCTTCTTCAGCAATTTCGATGGTTCCTGGTCCCCAAACCAGTCGCAGTAACCGCCGAAGGAGTTGCGCGGTGCGCCAGCGTCGTCGAACATTTCGTCAAAGAAGCATTTTTCGACTGCCATGAATCCATAGTGTCGGAAACAAACCCTGTTAGCAATAGCAATATGCGCTCCCAGATCATGCTGCAATTGCGAAGCGCTCAGCGTTCGGTTTAGCGATTGAGGTCGTTTGCCTTTCGACGCGACGCAATATTCCCCGGGCTTCGGAACCAGTCGGCGCCCCGGGCAGAAAAACCTCTCTCCCATTGGATCGTGGGCTTTAACTTTACCAGGATTGGCCGTTCTTAGTGGCATGGACGTGTTTGGATCATTCGAGAGTCGAATAAGCTCTGCCGCGCGCGTGGTCTGCACATTCGTTGCGCTACCCTTTCTCGCCGCCGCAATCGTACTGTGCGTTGTCGGCGTCGCCTTCTGGTGGCTGGCCTGGCAGATCAGCGGCGAGGACATGTGATCCGTCCCGGTTTGGGCGGACGTATATTCTGCGCTTTCCAAATCCCGCCAAACTGTTCCATTTTGAACAGCGGTGACTTGACGTGGTAAACGCAATGGCTTTTCTTGCTGCGCTGCGTCAGAAAATGCCGGTTCGAATTTGCGGCACGGGGGAGCAACATGTCCCAGAAAAGTTCAATTCGCAGGGTCCTGGGCGGGATAGACTGGTCACTGATTGCATTCGTGCTCGCGCTTTGTGGAGCGGCTTTCGCCTACGGCGCGGTTGTCATGACCAAGCAGATCTTCCCCTATCAGCTGATCGCTCATGCCCGGCAGGCCTACCATGCGCTCACTGAGATGGAAGAAAGGGATCTCCCGGCGACGGCGGTCGGGGTCGACGACAAGGCGAAATTGGGCTTTGACGCAAAAGGGCTCGATCCCGCTGCCGGAAAGGAGCTTCTCCTCATCACCGGCGGCCCGTACCGCGACCATGACCGTTGTCCGAAATATGGCTGCCTGGCGTGGGTCGTGGATCGCGGCGGCAATGTAGCGTATAGCTGGCCGTTTGATCTGGAAGGTCTCTTCGGTAACGCGAAGGCCAAAGGCTTCAGCGGCGATGTCAGGCTTCAGAATTTTTTTCCAATCGGTCTCCAGCTTCTGGACGACGGCACCCTGCTCGCGACCTTCCATAGCCGGAACATTTATCCCTACACGGTGGGCATCGCCCATATAGGCCGAAAGGGCGAAATCCTCTGGAAGCAGCTCGACTACTCGCACCACTGGTTTCGCGTGGCGCAAGACGGCATGATCTATTCTCCCGTTCAATTTCAGGTGAAGGATCTAAAAGTCTTTCCGGGCACGAAGATCAAGGCAGAGTGCGACCTCCCTGTTTATCTCGATGGCATCCGCGTCCGACGGCCGGACGGTACCGTCGTCCGTACCATTTCTATCCTCGATGCATTGGTGAAGAGCGGATATCGGGGGCTGGTCTATGGAACCCGCGACGGGTGCGATCCGACCCATCTCAATTCAATAGACATAGTGACGCCGGACATCGCGACCAAAATTCCCGGCGTGGCACCGGGTGATCTGCTGGTGTCGATCCGGGAATTCAGCGCGGTCGCCATCCTCGATTCTGTCGACGGCCACGTCAAAAAACTGGTGTCCGGGCAAACCTCGGCACAGCACAGCGCCTATTTTCTGCCGGACGGAAGGGTGGTTGTGTTCGACAATCGCGGCGCGTCACCGGAAACGGGCGGGACCCGCATCGCCGTGATCGATTTCAACAGCGGCGAAACCCAGACCGTTTTTCCGCGCGAGAACGGAAAGGCCCTGTTGCCGTTCTATACCTCCATGGCCGGACATGTAGTGCCAAGCCCGGACAGCAAGCGTCTGATGGTGACCGACTCTGACTCCGACAGACCGCGCTATTTTGAAATCGATCTCGAAACGGGCAAGCCATTGTGGATGATGACCGAGGCACATGATATCGCACCCTTCATGACTGATGAAGCCAATCCGAAACCCATCAAGATGAAGTTCAACCCTTATGGGGCCTATTATTTGTCGCCGATTCAGGCGCAATCCCTGGGGCTGGATACATATCTCCAGCAGTAGGTAGTCTCAGCCCGTCGAAGAGAAACTGGAGAAATCCAGGCTTTCCTGGATGAGGTGGTGGACAGGGCTGGATTCGAACCAGCGTACGGAAACCCGGGCAGATTTACAGTCTGCTGCCTTTAACCACTCGGCCACCTGTCCATTGCCGAAATGCGCCCCACCAAAGGGGCAAGCGACATCGGAAGCGCGCTCATGGCGAAAGGAGACTTGCCTGTCAATGCTTGTTGGTCAAAAGGGGCTCTTATGAAAAGAGGACACCGAACCGGCAAACCCAAGGGCGGCTTTCCGCGGCTCTATGGCCGCCACGCCGTCACCGCCGCACTTGCCAATCCCGACCGGGTGGTGCGCAAGGTCTGGGGAACGCGAGACGTCATCAACGCGCTCGAACTGCCTCCGGTGCTACCGATCGTCTATTCCGACGTGGCTGACCTCGGCCGAATGGTGCCTCAGGATGCTCCGCATCAGGGCATTGTCGCGGAAGTGGAACCGCTTGAGGACATCTGGCTCGGCGAAGTGCTGGAGCAAGGCGCTGGTGAGGAAGCCGGAGACGCGCGACCAATCCTTGTGCTCGACCAGGTGACGGACCCGCACAATGTCGGCGCCATCTTCCGCTCCGCCGCGGCCTTCAATGCCCTCGCGATTGTGACGCAGGACCGGCACGCTCCACCGGAATCGGGCGTACTGGCCCGTGCCGCGAGTGGTGCGCTCGAAATCATGCCATGGGTCCGGGTCGTCAATCTCGCCCGCGCGCTCGACGAGATCGCCGATGCCGGATATTGGCGCATAGGGCTGGATGGCGAAGCGGACGAAACGCTTGCGAGCGCACTGACGGGCGTCGGCAAGGTCGCGCTGGTGCTGGGCGCCGAAGGCGATGGACTGCGCCACAACAGCATGGCACATTGCGACATGGTCGCGAAATTGCCGATCAGCCCGCGCATGGAAAGCCTCAATGTCTCCAACGCCGCGGCCATCGCGCTCTACGCCGCGACGAACCGCTGATCACTGACCCGGGGGAGTTTGCCATGATACGTATGACACGCCTTGCTGCATTCTTGGCGTCGCTCGTCCTGCTGTCCGCCTGCTTGCTGACCCCCGGCAAATTCACCTCGACGCTCGATATCCGCAAGGATCACAGCTTCACCTTCACCTATCAGGGTGAAGTCATCGCGCAGGATTTCGGCGACCAGATGAAGGGGCTGGGCAAGGAAAGTGGGCCGGAAGATCCCGGTGAAGACGAGGCTTCGTCCGCCACGGAACCCGATGGAAAGAGCGCGGAAGATGCCACAGAAAAGGAAGCCAAGCTTCGCGCCATGGCCGACGCGCTGGCAAAGGAGAAGGGTTTTAGATCCGTCCGTTATGTCGACAACGACACGCTCGAGATCGATTATGCGATCAGCGGGCGGATCGACCACAGTTTCCTGTTTCCGTTCAACAGCGACGCGCAGGCCGTGCTGCCGTTTATCGCAGTCGAGGTAAGGCAGGACAACAAGGTCCGTGTGCAGGCACCCGGCTTCGGCAGCAGCGACGACAAGACCGGAGGTATGGGCGGCGGCGACAGCAGCAAGCGGCGCGAAGGCACGTTCACGCTAACGACCGATGCAGAGATCGTCAGCCAAAACCAGGAAGAGGGTGCAACCAGAACAGGTGATGGGAAGCGTCTGGTCTGGAAAGTGACACCGCTTACGCGAACAGCGCCCATGGCCGTTCTTGCGCTGGACTGAAACCTCGGCTCAGGCCGCTCTGGCCCTGTTGACAGGACTGCAAGGGAAAGGGCCAGCGCGTTCCCGCGCCGGCCCTTCTTGATTTCCAGAGTTGTGGCTGAAAGATCAGGCGACGCGCGCCTGCGTCTCCGTCTCGACCTCGGGATCGCGCAACACATAGCCGCGGCCCCAGACAGTTTCGATATAATTTTCGCCACCGCAGGCCAGCGCCAGCTTCTTGCGCAGCTTGCAGATGAAAACGTCGATGATCTTCAGCTCCGGCTCGTCCATGCCGCCATAAAGGTGGTTCAGGAACATTTCCTTGGTGAGCGTGGTGCCCTTGCGCAGCGAGAGCAGCTCCAGCA
>JBFXHW010000141.1:0-7073 GCA_050176605.1 Sphingobium sp.
ATCGCGGAAATCACCTGCTCCATGTGCCGGTCCATTGTGGACAGGGCCATGCACCGTGCGACAATTCGCGCACGCACGCACTCCAGAAACTCGACGGCATCGCTGCCGCCGTCGTCCAGTGCATGACACAGCCTGGTCAGCTCATCGAGACCAACCCCCGCCTCGAACAGGCTGCGCACGAAGCGCAGCCGCTCGAGCGCCCGATCGTCGTAGAGACGATAGCCGTTCTCCGAGCGACGCGCCGGGCGCAATAGCCCGCGCAGCACATAGTCGCGCACGACATAAACGCTGACACCGGCTTCATTCGCCAGTTTCGAGATCGTGCAGATGTCCATCCGGCCTCTCCTTTGCGCTATCCGGCACAGCAGGACAGTTGCTTCACGTCCTTGCGAAACGTCTGCGCGGCGAGCTTCAACCCCTCGACCATAGTGAGATAGGGGAACAACTGATCGGCCAGTTCTTCGACGGTCATGCCCGCGCGGATCGCCAGCGCCGCCGTCTGGATGAACTCGCCTGCCTCCGGCGCCACTGCCTGCACACCGATCAGCCGTCGGCTGCCTTCCTCGATGACGAGCTTGATGAAGCCGCGCGTGTCAAAATTGGCGAGCGCGCGCGGCACATTGTCGAGGGTAAGCGTGCGGCTGTCGGTTTCGATCCCGTCATGGTGCGCATCCGTCTCGGAGTAGCCTACCGTGGCGACCTGCGGCTCAGTGAATACGACTGCCGGCATGGCGGTCAGATCGAGCGTGGCGTCGCCGCCCGTCATGTTAATCGCAGCGCGTGTGCCCGCCGCGGCTGCGACATAGACGAACTGCGGTTGGTCGGTGCAGTCGCCCGCGGCGTAGATGCCGGGCACGCTGGTTCGCATTGCCTGATCGACAGCGATGGCACCTTGCTTGTTCACTTCGACACCGGTCGCTTCGAGGGCCAGGCCGCGCGTGTTGGGTGAGCGGCCGGTGGCGACCAGTAGCCGATCAGCGCGCAGTTCGCCGTCTGGGAACCCCAATACGAATTCGCCGTCGCTATGCGCGACCTGGCTGGCCTGGGTATGCTCCAGCACCTCGATGCCTTCGGCCCGGAAGGCTTCGGTGAGCGCTTCGCCAATGGCCGGATCCTCGCGGAAGAACAGCGTGCTGCGCGCCAGGATCGTCACCTGGCTTCCGAGCCGGGCGAAGGCTTGCGCCAGCTCCACCGCGACCACAGACGAGCCGATGACCGCCAGGCGTTCAGGGATGCTGTTGCTCCCCAGCGCGTCCGTGGATGTCCAATAGGGCGTGTCCTTGAGGCCTGGGATTGGCGGAATCGCCGGGCTCGCACCGGTCGCGACCAGGCAGTGATCGAACGCCACCTCGCGCTCGCTTCGGTCAGCCATGTGCACGATCAGACTGTGATTGTCCTTGAACCTGGCCTCACCGTGCAGCACGGTGATGGCGGGATTGCCGTCCAGGATGTTCTCATATTTGGCGTGGCGCAGCTCCTCGACCCTGGTCTGCTGCTGGGCCAGCAGCCGCTCCCGCAGAACCGCCGGCGGCGTCGCCGAGATGCCGTCGTCAAACGGGCTTTCCTGGCGAAGATGAGCGATATGCGCGGCGCGGATCATTATCTTCGATGGCACGCAGCCGACATTGACGCAGGTGCCGCCGATCGTGCCGCGCTCGATCAGCGTCACCCGCGCGCCTTGCTCGACAGCCTTGAGTGCTCCGGCCATCGCGGCCCCGCCGCTGCCGATCACGGCGACGTGTAGCATCTGCTCGCCGCCACGTTCCTGCTGCGACCCGGCACCCAGCAAGCTTCGTGCCTTGTCGAACAGGCCGAGAGGCTTGTGTGAGGGGGCCGCCGCCAACGCGCGATAGCCAAGCGCCGATACCGCTGCGATCAGCGGTTCGGGACTTACCCCCATGTCGGTTGCGACCTCGGCCTGTCCCTTCGGGTAGGAGACGGCCGCCGCCCGCACGCCGGGCACCTTCTCCAATGCCTGCTGCACCTGATCGGCGCACGATGTGCAGGTCATCCCGTCGATGCGCAGTGCGATTGCCTCGCTCATGCCGCAGCCTTACTTTTTCACCGAGGAAGGATAGCCCGCGTTTTCGGTGGCCGTGGTCAGGGCTTGGGCATTGGTCCGGGCGTCATCGAAGGTCACGACGGCCTCGCGGCGCTCAAAGCTGACCTCAGCCTTTTCGACGCCTTCCACCTTGCGGAGCGCCTTCTTGACCGTAATTGGGCAGGCGGCGCAGGTCATGCCGGGCACAGACAGGGTGACTGTCCTGGGAGCGGCCCAAGCCGGCGCGGCGAGCGTGGCAGCCAAGACGGCAAGGATTGCGAATTTCTTCATTGAGGTTTCCTTTCAGTAGAACAGCGGCAAGACGTAAGGGAAAGCGAGAGCGAGCAGCACCAGCGCCGCCACAATCCAGAAGATGATCTTGTAGGCTGTCCTCACCTGAGGCACAGCGCAGACGTCGCTAGGATCACAGGCCTTTGCCGGACGGAAGATACTCCGCCACGCGAAGAACAGCGCAATCAGCGCCGCGCCGATGAAGACCGGACGATAGGGCTCCAGCACGGTCAGATTGCCGATCCAGGCGCCCGAAAAGCCGAGCGCAACCAGCACGAGGGGGCCGAGGCAGCAGGTCGAGGCGAGAATGGCGGCAATGCCGCCCGCAGCCAACGCACCGCGCCCCTTCACCGGCTCCGACATGGGGGTATCCGACATAAGTCTCCTTCCGCGAACCGACTCGATGCTGTAACGCTACCTCCGGACTTAGGTACGGAGTCAAGCAGGAGGAATCGGTTTGGACAATCTGACCATCGGGGCCTTTGCCAAGTCGGCCGGGGTCAATATCGAGACGATCCGTTTCTATCAGCGCAAGGGGCTGCTCGTCGAGCCGCACCGACCCTATGGCGGCATCCGGCGCTACGGCGAAGTGGACGTGGCGCGCGTGAAATTCGTGAAGACTGCCCAGCGCCTGGGCTTCAGTCTGGACGAAGTCGGGCAGCTATTGAAGCTGGAGGATGGTACGCATTGCAGCGAAGCGGCTGAAATTGCCGGCGCGCGGCTTGCGGATGTGCGGGCGCGGCTCGCGGACTTGGTCCGCATGGAGGCCGCGCTCTCGCAACTGGTCAATGAATGTGATGCCCATCATGGCGACGTTACCTGCCCATTGATTGCCACGCTACATTGCCGCGTGCCATAAATGTTCGCAACATGTTCTCTCTTAGCGTTATTAAGCGTACTCTCCACGCTACGCCCTCATTATAGGCATTTCGAAGCGGCCAAATAGGTTCGGTTGAAATCGGTGGCAGGCGCGACAGGGGACCACGGCACCCTTATTTTCTGTTCGGTCCACTTTCCGAGTCCACCCGTAGGCCAAGCAAGGTCCGTCCGTCGCGCCGAGGCATTGTGAACTGCTTGGTCGAAGCGCAGGCGTACTGCACGGGCAACGAACCCGAGTCACTGCCCAAGCCCTTGGTGAAGGTCACGATTACGTAGCCGCCCGTAATGCCCGTCGCCCCGATAGGGGCCAGAAAAACATTCCGGCAATTGGGAGAATGAGGCATGTCTCATGCGCTTATCATCGATGACAACATGATCGTCAGTCGCGCGATCCAGGATCGACTCTCGTCACTTGGCTTCCGCTCGTTCGATCAGACCTGGACGGAAGAGCTAGCCGTTGCGGCAGCGACGCGGCGCGCCCCCGACCTCGTGGTCGTTGGTGACTCGGTCGAGACGGGTTCGGCCTTGAGCGCAGCCCGGCGCATTTCCAAGCAACGCAGCATACCCATCCTGATGATCACTGCGGATCCGGGTCGGTTGCTCCAGCGTATCCCCAAGGACACCTCGTTCGACGGTCCATTCCTTCTCAATGAGATCGAGGCTGCCGTGGCGCTGAGCCATGCTTCCGGCTGATCATTTTCCCCGCATGGACGCATCTCTTGTCCCCAAAATGCATGATGGAAGCATAGCCATGTTCAACACATGTTCCCGCAACGAAATTCACGCCGAGGATAGCGCCTCCTTCAGCGGGGACGAGGCAGGTGAGACGAAGCGCCGCCTCGTGCGCAAGGAACTGGCTTGCAGCTACCAGCGCTACCGGGCCTTGGCGGCGAGGCGGTTGCGCGATGAGGTGGCCGCCGACGACGTGGTGCAGGCGTTCGCGCTCAAGGCCATGGAGTGCTTCGAGCAATTGCGTGATGCCCGGGCGGTCCATGGCTGGCTTCGCCGCTTGTTCGAAACCACGCTGATCGATTTGGAAACGCGCTGTCAACGCGAGGTGGCATCCGGCGAGCCAAACGCCACAGGGCTGTAATTTGGGACGTGTTCGAACGTCTTTTCAGCTGGTGTTGCCGATGCCCCCGGCGGGCCATCAAAGGATGAAGGAGATTGACAATGGCAGACCCCTTGAGACCCGCCGCACCTCCGACGGCTCGTACTGGAATGGGAGTGCCAACAGCCGTCTTCGACGCCGGCCTGCGGTCTTACATGCTGGCGATCTACAATTATATGACCAGTGGCGTGCTGCTTTCTGGCGTGGTCGCACTGCTGGTAGCCAGCAACGTGTCGGTGCGATCGGTATTCTTCGGTGCCAGCGGTTCGCCTACACTGCTCGGATGGATCGCGGTTTTCGCCCCATTGATTCTCGTCTTCGTGCTCGGATTTGGCATCAACCGGCTTTCGGAAACGACCGCCAAATCGTTGTTCTGGGTCTACGCCGCGCTCATGGGCGTGTCTCTCTCGACAGTGCTTTTCGCCTATACGGGCGTGAGCGTCGCTCGCACGTTCTTTGTATCGGCGGCGGCGTTCGCTGCTCTGAGCCTGTGGGGCTACACCACGAAGAAGGATTTATCGGGCTTCGGCACGTTCCTGATCATGGGATTGGTGGGGCTGTTGATAGCTATGCTCGTCAACATGTTCCTTCGCTCATCCACGATGGACCTGATCGTCAGCGCCGTCGGCGTCCTGCTGTTTGCCGGTCTCACGGCGTACGACACCCAGAAGCTCAAGAGCATTTATTTCGATGTCGCGGGCAGCGAGTTTCGGGGCAAGGCCGTCGTCATGGGCGCACTGACCCTCTATCTCGATTTCATCAACCTGTTCCTGTTCCTGCTCCGTTTCATGGGGGACCGGCGCTAACGTGAAGGGCGGCGTTCATGCATCGATCTGTTCCGGTATGGGGTCCATGGGCATCGCACGCGTTATAACGACCAGCGCGTCGGCCAAGCCGGGCGTCGCACCGTAGGTAAGCCCCCGGGCATCGAGTCGCGTCCTGCAGAAGATCGGTGCGAGGGGACTCTCCGCCAAGAGAAGTATCGCCGCCTGTGCAGCTAGCGCCAGCTGTTCCACCAGTTCCCTCGCGCGGGCTTCCTCGCAATGGTCGAGGTCGATGTGGCTCAGCCACCGGTCATAACTCGCTTCCCGCCCGGCAGGCTCTGCAAGAAAGTCTCGAAGCGCTTCCACCGCCTCGGGCTCGCGCTGCAGAACCCGGAGCAGATCGAGCGCGATGATGTTGCCCGAGCCTTCCCAGATCGCGTTGACGGGGGATTGCCGGAAATGGCGGGGCATGGGGCCGGTTTCGACATAGCCATTGCCACCGAGGCACTCCATCGCCTCCGCGACAAAGCCCGGCAGACGCTTGCAGATCCAGTATTTGGCGACGGGCGTGAGCAGCCGTGCCAGCGGGTCGCCGGCGTCGAAGGTTGCGGCGATCCGGAAGGCGAGCGCGGTCGCTGCCTCGCTTTCTACCGCAAGATCAGCGAGCACCGCCGCCATAGCCGGATGATCGGCGAGACGGCGCCCGAAGCTTTGGCGATGCTGCGCGTGCCAGAGTGCTTGCACCAGCGCGGCCCGCATGGTTGCCGCCGACCCGACTACGCAGTCGAGGCGCGTGTGCTGCACCGCCTTGAGTATCGTGGCGATACCGCGCCCTTCCTCTCCGACGCGCCAGGCGAAAGCCCGATCATATTCGATCTCCGCCGTCGCGTTCGACTTGTCGCCCAGCTTGTCCTTGAGCCGCACGATCCGGAAACCTGCATTGCGCTGGCCATCGGTCAGCCAGCGCGGCACGAGGAAACAGCTCAGGCCCCGCTCTGTTTGGGCAAGTGTCAGGAAGGCATCACTCATCGGCGCCGAGCAGAACCATTTGTGTCCGGTAAGCAGGAACGTCCGGCGCGCGCCATCAGCCGGCTCAGCGCGAGTGGTATTGGCGCGCAGGTCGGAACCACCCTGTTTTTCCGTCATTGCCATGCCGATGGTCACGCCCGCCTTGTCGGCAGCGGGCCGCGAAGCCGGATCATAACGGGCGGCGAGGATGCGCGGCACCCATTCCTCGGCGACCGCGGGTTCCTTCCTTAGAACCGGCACGGCGGCGTAGGTCATCGTCATCGGGCAGATGGTGCCGGCGTCCACCTGCCCAAGAATGTAGCCCATGGCGGCGTGAAGCACATGGCCGTGCGGCGTGCCATCCCAAGCCGCCGCAGCGATGCCATTACCAAGTCCCAAGGTCATGAGTTGGTGATAGGCCTGATGAAAGTCGACTTCGTCGATGCGGCGACCCTGTGGATCGTAATTTTCAAGCGTCGGGACATGGCGATTGGCTAATGTGCCCCACTCGTCTGCCTCAGCCGAAGCTGCGCGGCGGCCCAGGCGTGACAGGCGCCTTCCGTGCTGTGCACCGCCTGCCCTTCTCACCGCCTCAGCCAAAGCCCGGTCGGCGGCAAACCAATTGCAGCTCCCCAAGGCCGGTGTCTGATTGAACACCTCATGCGTATCGGGCGTGGCGAGCGGCTTTGAGACAGGCATGGTTGTTTTCTCCGTTCCATCCGGGCACGCGCAGCGGAGCAATGCTTCAGCGCCGCTGAACGCCTGGTTTTCGTTCCCGCAAATTCGGCGCCATCATTGCTGCACTTGAGCGGCATCGACCGGAACGTAGGAGGCTATTGCCATATTTGGCGTCCTCCAGCCCGAAGTTCAAAACACTTTCGAATTTTTCACAAGCGACCGGCGGCGATGCATTTAATCATCGCGCGTTCCCTCATCAGCGATGGTAATGAAAAACACAAAGGGCGAATCCTTTCCGCCT
>JBFXHW010000142.1:0-7040 GCA_050176605.1 Sphingobium sp.
ACGAAGCAGCCGGGTCGGTACGCGATCAGCTCGCCACGCTGTACGTTGCGCGGATCGAGAGTCCGAAGTTCGAGCCTGGAGGCCGAGCCAATTTCGATGAATCCCCCAAATCAGAGGGTGTCAGGCGTCCCAATACGTTGCAGTTCGACAATGGCCTGGGGGGATTCAGCGCCGACGGGACCGAATATATAATCCATCTGGAGGCGGGCGAAACGACGCCGGCACCATGGGCAAATGTCCTGGCGAATGACGAATTCGGTTCGATCGTCACTGAGGCCGGTCTGGGATTCAGCTGGGCGATCAATAGCGGTGAAAATCGGCTGACACCGTGGAGTAACGATCCGGTTGCCGATCCACAGACCGAAATCCTCTATTTGCGTGATGAGGAAAGCGCCCGGGTGTGGACACCGACCCCCCAGCCGGCCGGCGCTGATGAAACCTGCCAGATTCGCCACGGAGCGGGGTATACAATATGGACGCAAAACCGAGACGGACTTGAACAGGAATTGTTGGCTTTTGTCCCATCGGACGATCCGGTGAAAATTGTCCGGCTGCGGCTCCACAACAGCCTTCCCCGGCCTCGTCGGATCACCGCAACCTATTACGCCGAATGGCTGTTGGGCTCGATGGAAGCGCAGCCCAATTCGCTCCTTGTGACCGATTACGATGCCGCGGTTCACGCGATCATGGCAACCAACCGATGGAACAGCGAATTTGGTGAGCGGATGGCATTTCTGACGAGCAGCCGTCCACCGCATAGTCTGACGACGTCGCGCTCGGACTTTTTCGGTGACAAGGGCGATCTTGACTGTCCAGAAGCGCTGCGACGGTGGGATCTCGGCGGTCGTCAACAATCGGCTACCGACAGCTGCGGCGCGCTCCAGGTTCACCTCGATCTTACGCCGGGAGAAACCGCAGACGCCGTCTTTGTCCTCGGCCAAGGTAGCAACCGCGCGCATGCCCAAAAACTGGCCCGTCGATGGCAGGATGAAGGTGAAGTGGAGCGTGCGCTCGAGGCCCGCAAGCGCGGTTGGAACGAGCAGTTAGGCGCCGTTGAGGTGAGCACTCCCGACGCCGCCTTCGATCTGATGATCAATCGCTGGCTACCCTATCAGACGGTGAGTTCGCGCCTGTTGGCGCGCGCGGGTTTCTATCAGGCAGGCGGTGCATTCGGATTCCGCGATCAGCTCCAGGACGTGCTCGCGCTGGTTCATTCGGATCCGGCGCGCATCCGAAGCCACATTCTCACAGCGGCCGCACATCAGTTCGAGGAAGGCGACGTCTTGCATTGGTGGCATCCTCCGTTTGATCGAGGGGTGCGGACCCGCTGTTCCGACGACCTGCTCTGGTTGCCCTATGCCACGAGCAGTTATGTGGCCGCCACTAGCGATGAAACGATCCTGTCCGAAGACGTGCCGTTCCTGCAGGCCCCGGCGCTGGCGCCGGAAGAAAAGGACCGGTATGCGCGGTTCGGACAGACAAACTATGGCCGTACTCTGTTCGAACATTGCGAGCGGGCGTTGGAGCGCGGGTTCATCCGCGGCGAGCGCGGCCTGCCGCTGATCGGTTCAGGTGACTGGAATGACGGCATGGACCGTGTCGGCGAGCATGGCCGGGGAGAAAGTATCTGGCTCGCATGGTTTACGATCGCGACGATCGACGGCTTTGTCGGCCTTTGCAAACGGGTCGGGCGTACCGACCTGGTCGAACGATGGGTCGAGCGCGGTGCGGCGCTTAAGCGTGCCGTCGAGGATTCCGGCTGGGATGGCAACTGGTATCTGCGCGCAATCGATGACGAGGGGCGGCCCTGGGGCTCAGCATCCAATGACGAATGTCAGATCGATTCGATCGCTCAATCCTGGGCCGTCTTGTCGGGCGCGGGGGATCCAGAACGGTCGCGGTCAGCTATGATGGCCGCGATGCGCCATTTGGTCCGGGACGATGACCAACTCGTTCGCCTGCTCACGCCGCCCTTCGACCTCACGCCGCGCGACCCTGGCTATATCAAGGCTTATCCCCCGGGGATTCGGGAAAACGGAGGTCAATATACCCATGCTGCGGCATGGCTTGGAATTGCGCAGACAAAACTCAGGAACGGTGACGGCGCGATCGAGATTTTCAATCGAATCAATCCGATCAATCATACTTATTCATCGGACGCCTGCATTCGGTATTTGACCGAACCTTATGCCCTTGCCGGTGATGTTGCTGGCAGCGCACCACATACTGGCCGCGGCGGTTGGAGTTGGTACACAGGTGCTGCAGCGTGGACCTGGCGGCTCGGGGTTGAGCATATCTTGGGCCTGCGGCTCGTCGAGGGTCGTCTGGTCATAGATCCCTGCCTTCCTAAATCGTGGAAATCTTTTTCAGCGACTATCTCCCGGCCGACAGGATCGCTGAACATCACCGTTGAGGATCCCGAAGGTCTTGGCACAGGCAAAGTCTCGATTGAGATGGATGGCGAGCAGTTAACAGTTGAAAGCGTCGCTTTTCCTGACGACGGCTCAATCCATGAAGTTATCGTTCGCATATGGCCTATTCCTCACCAGACGAATCGACCTGATCGGTATGCAAGGACAGATATTACCGATGAAATTAGATGAAATCATAAAAAGCGCACGGCCGGATCGCGATGCCCTGGCGCTGACCGGCCCCCATCGAATATTCAAGTATTGCCTCTTGCAATTTCATCTATCCAGTCGTTGATCTCCGCTTCCACCCACACCGCACACTTCGGACCAAGCGATCGCGATTTTGGAAAGCGGCCTTCGCTCATGCGCTGATAGATGGCCGAACGCCGCAAGCCGACGCGATCCATGACTTCGGGCAGCCGCAAGAGCGTAAGCGGTGTTCTCAGGCCACGGCGGTCCATGGCATGAGTTCGCCAACGCTATTGGCGGGATGACCGTTCGCCAGGCTGGTGAGCGTCTCGGCCAGCCATTCGTGCGGATTGATGTCGTTGAGCTTGCAGCATTCGATGAGCGTGGCGATCACAGCCCAGTTATCGCCGCCCTCGTCTGAGCCGGCGAAGAGAGCATTCTTGCGGTTAAGGGCCAGCGGGCGGATCGAGCGTTCGACAGTGTTGCTGTCGAGGTCGATGCGGCCATCGTCGAGGAAGCAGGAGAAACCTTCCCAGCGGGTGAGCGCGTAGCGGATCGCCTCGCCGAGCTTGCTCTTGGCGCTGACCTGGCGGGCCAGGGCCTCGAGGTACTGCCGCAGATCGTCGACGATGCTCCGGCTGCGCTCGTCACGGACCATGCGCCGCTGCTCGGCCGGTGATCCTCGCACCTCGTCCTCGATGGCGTAGAGCATGGCGATGCGGCGCAGCACTTCGGTCGCGACCGGCGAGCTGTCGGCCAACTCGTAGAACTTGCGACGCACATGCGCCCAGCAGAAGGCGAGGCTCAGTTGGCCACGACGCCGGGCGAGCGCCGCATAGCCGCCATAGCCGTCGACCTGCAGGATGCCGGCGAACCCGACAAGATGCATCTCGGGCCGCTCCGCCTTGCGATCGGCGGCATAGACATAGGCGACCATCGGTGGATCGCTGCCGCCCCAGGGCCGGTCATCGCGGGCGTAGGCCCATAGCTGGCCG
The DNA here is from genome assembly GCA_050176605.1 of Sphingobium sp. Classification (GTDB taxonomy): domain Bacteria; phylum Pseudomonadota; class Alphaproteobacteria; order Sphingomonadales; family Sphingomonadaceae; genus Sphingobium. The sequence goes on from JBFXHW010000142.1 coordinate 3,596, forward strand.
GTCTTGGTCCGCCCGCGCCCAGGATCGAGCACCGGGGCGGTGGTCTCGTCGGCGAAGAGGCGCTGGGATCGTCGCAGCCGTTCGAGGATATGATCGCGCAAGGGGCGAAGGTACCAAGCCGCCCGGCCGACCCAGTCGGCCAACGTCGAGCGGTCGAGCCGGACGCCTTGCCGGGCGTAGATCTGGGCCTGCCGGTAGAGCGGCAGGTGATCGGCGTACTTGGACACCAGCACCTGGGCGATCAGCGCCTCGGTGGGGATGCCGCCCTCGACAATCCGCGCTGGCGCCGATGCCTGGACCACCGTGCTCTCGCACGAGCGGCAGCCGTAGCGCGGCCGGCGCGTGACCAGCACCCGGAAGGTGGCCGGCACCACATCGAGCCGCTCGGACACGTCTTCGCCGATCCGGTGGAGCGCGCCGCCGCAGCAGGGGCAGGCCTTGCTCTCGACATCGACGAGCCTCTCGATCCGTTCGAGATGGATAGGCAGCGAACCGCGGTTGGCCTTGCGCGGACGATCGCTGCGAGGGCGTCCGGTCTTCGCCTCGTCCGCAGCCTCGGCCTCGGCCAGCGCCGCCTCGGCATCCTCGAGGCCAAGCTGGAGCTGGTCGGGATCGAGCTGCTCGGAACGGCGGCCGAAGCGGTGCCGCTGGAAAGCCTCGATGATCGCCCTCAGACGCTCGACTTCGGCATCCGCCGTGGCCTGTGCCGCCTTGAGCGTGTCGAGCTCGCGGGCCTGTTCGAGGACGAGTCCGCGCAGCGCGTCAACGTCTTCGGGCAGGTCCGCTTCCATGAGCATGGAAACACTGAATCAACCGATCATGGCCCCGTCAAGCGGCGATCTTCGGCGCCTTCGTCCGGCGCCCGCCATGGACCCGGCGCCAGTCGAGGCCCTCGAGAAGCGCGCCCAGTTGCGCCGCTGTCAGGCGCATCACGCCGTCGCGGATGCCCGGCCACTTAAAGCCGCCTTGTTCGAGCTTCTTGGCCATCAGGCACAGACCCGTGCCGTCCCACCAGATGAGCTTGATGCGGTCCGCTCGCTTCGCCCGGAAGACGTAGATCACGCCCGAATAGGGCTCGCCGCCATACTCGCTACCCACCAGCGCGGCGAGCGAGTCCGCTCCCTTGCGAAAGTCCACCGGGCGCGTCGCCACCATCACGCGCGCGCCAGCGCCAGGGCCGATCATCGTGTTGCCTTGAGCGCTTCAATGACGGCCGCGATGACACCGGCATCGGCGCCGCGGGCGATCTTCACCTGCACGCCGTCGATCTCCAGCTCGACCGCACCGGCCTGCGAGCGCCGACGCTTCCGGGGACGCCTGGGCATCGGAGCCGGATCGCTTGCCGGCAGCGGATCGATCACCGCGGGGACGAACGAAGGCGCTTGCGCCGGGGCCATCGGCAGCGTCAGACCCTGGGCCTCCAACTTCTTGCGGAACTCCCGGCGCCAGGTGAACAGCTGCGACGGGCTCAGACCGTGCCGCCGAGCCACCGAACAGACCGTCTCGGCGCCCGAATAGCTCTCGGCGACGATCGAGGCCTTTACCTCCGGCGGCCAGTCCCGCCGCTTGCCAGCGCCCGTGAAGACCTCGAACCGCTGAACTCCGCTGGTGCCAGCATCGTCACACGACATCGTCATAGCACCAGCGCACTCCCGCCCGATCAAGGCGCGGAGACTCGGCGTTGCGCGTCACACTAGCAAGGTGGGGCCAGAACACCGCTTACGCAAGAGCCGTGCCAGTGGGGGGACTTGCGGTAGCGCCTTGCCTTCAGTCGCGCCGCCATCAGTAAGCTGGGGATGTGCATTCATGTTCGGTCCTGTCGGGTCAATTCTCAGGGGTCCCCTCCGAGGTGAACTGGATCAGCGCGGCAGCGCCATCGAAATGTCGCGGTTGGTAATATCATCGATATGCTTGGCAAGCATGCGGGCGACGAGCTGCGAAGTTCCGTTCGCCCACCGCGGCCGCAAATCTTCCACGCGTCGCCCAAGCGTGCGCTCGAGTTGGCCCGGCAAGGCCGTGAAGAAGTCCTCAAGGAACTCCCCCATTTCGCTGCGCATCCATTCGCAGGCGAGATCCTCCTGACCTGCCAAGGCGAGGATCATGCTGGCGCGGGGAAAGGCGCCGCACACGTCGAGAACGCGCGCGGCCTCATCAAGTCCGATCGGCCGATCGCCGCGCATGACACGAAGCAACGTCTCGCGGTGGATACCCACTTCCCGAGCAATCTGGTGCTTGGGCTTGTCAGACGACTCGATCGCATGGGCAAGAATGTGCGCGAGGCTGGTGTTGGCTTGGCCTCGGAATGGCGCGGGCTGGTGCATCGACAATAACTCCAACTATGAAGAACTGAGTCGTAGCCATATCGCGCGTGATGCATGTAGGAAAATAAAAAGAACATTTACGGAACATATCGTTTCTAGGCGAATCATCCTCTAGCACCGAGTCGCCGACGATCGCCGCCACTCCTGTCGGGATCCGTCGACGCTAACCACCAAATAAACCGCTGTTTCTGCATATTATCGGCGACGCCGTCCATTCGATGCGTCCATATCCGTCCGCTGCATTGGCGCGACAGGCCATCCGACTTTCCTACATCCATTTCCTAGATGCATGTGGAACACACAGCGAACGTAAGAACGCTGGGTTCACCCCTCCAGATGGAGCTCCATATGCAGTCTCTCACCCTCTCCCGGCGTTCCGGCGCCACCGATCAAAGCCCCTCGAAGCTTGGGCGGGCCATGACCTTTGCAGTACCGCTTGCGGTCGCTGCACTGGCCGCCAGCGCCGCCTACGCGGGCGCCGACACGACCTTCACCCCTGCCCTCACGAAATTCACCCTACATCAGCTGTTCTCTATATGTTCTTTCACGATTCGACCACCAAAGGATTCGGGAATGAGACTGAAATCGGCAGTAGCCGCAGTAGCAACGGCAGGACTTGGGTTCGTCCTCCCCGCTCACGCGCAGGAGTCGGAAGCCCCTCAGATGACCTTTGCCTCGGAGTTGACGACCGACGGCTTCCGCGTTGCAGAAGCAACCGATGGCTTTCGTCTCGTCGAACACGGCATTTGGAGAATGCCTCCAGCGGGCTCGTCCGAGCCGCCGGCGACAGATGCGGGTCGAACCTATTTGCCCTATCGATATCCAAAGCCCCAAGGCAGCGCGCCATCCGGCTTCCGTCGGGCAAGCTACCTTCCTCATGTTTACGCTGCTGAGGCTCAATACTCGCTACCAAGTGGCCTTCTCGACGCTCTTGTATGGACGGAATCACGATATAATCCCATGGCCATCAGCAAGGCAGGCGCCGCAGGTTTGGGACAATTGATGCCAGGGACAGCGCGGGACCTTGGCGTTTCAAATCGCTTCGATCCCAAGGCGAACATCTTGGGTGCGGCCAGATATCTACGCCAGATGCTCGACAAATTCGGGGTAGTTCATCTCGCCCT
>JBFXHW010000143.1:0-7022 GCA_050176605.1 Sphingobium sp.
ATAGCCATGGGAGGCGCGGCCGGTCGAAACCGTGCCGACGGTCTTTACCGGCGAGAGCGGCTGCACCATTTCGGAAAGGTCGAGGCCCTGCGCCCGGTCGACTGCGCCGGGATAGCCGATCGCCGTTACCTGCTGACCGTCCGTTACACCGCCCGCGAAGAAGGTGGTGACCGGAAGCCTGCCTTCCTTCAACTGGATGAGCGCGAGGTCGTTGCCCGGCGAATAGGCGATCACCCTCCCGCCATAGGTGCGCTTGCCCTCGGAAGGAATGATGCCGACGACCAGATTTTTTTCGGTGCGTAGCAGTTCGACGACATGTGCGTTGGTCAGCACCTTGTCCGGCGCGACGGCAAAGCCGCTGCCATGACCTACGAAAAAGGCGTCCTCGCCATTGGTGGCGATAATGACCACGCGCACCACGCCGCGCGCTACCGCAGCGACGTCCTGCTGATCGGCGCGTGCCGGTCCATGAGAAGCGAATGCGAGCGTGAGCAGGACACAGAGACGAAGCAGGATCTTCATGTGCGCGCTATGTATTCCGGGTGCCAGCGAAGGGGAAGGGCAATTTCACCAGTCATGGGCGATAGTTTTGAGCGCAAGTTTCGGGAAGCCTGCAGACGCATGCCGTATTATCGAAGAGTCATGGACAGAAAGGAAAAGATCATGGCCTACCGAATTGAAGGGCTTGACCCTTCCACTTTCGCACCTCTCTTCGCGATGCATGACGCTCAGCTCGCCGCGATCAATGCTCGGCGCGTGGTAGCGGATGCCGACCGGGGCTACCCCTGCCGCGTCAGTTTGGAGGACGCCAGGGCGGGGGAGAGCCTCATCCTCCTCAACCATGTCAGCCATGACGTTGCGACTCCGTTTCGCTCGTCCTACGCGATCTATGTGCGGGCGGCGGCGACCCGCGCCGAGATATTCGAGGATTGCACCCCGCCGGTGTTCGAGGGGAGGCCGCTTGCCTTTCGCGCCTTCGACGCGCAGGGCATGATGCGCGACGCCCGGCTGGCCGCGGCCGGAGAAGCCGACGTCGCGATTCGCACCCTGTTCGAGAACGACGAGATCGCCTATCTTCATGCACACAACGCCGCACATGGCTGTTACGCCGCGCGGGTGCTACGGAATTGAACGTGGTGAACAGCGACCTAGCCCTTGCCGCTTTCGAGGCACGCGACCGGACACAGGACGGGCGTTTCGTCGTCGCGGTTCGGACAACCGGTATCTATTGCAAGCCGAGTTGTCCGGCGCGGCGGCCACGACGGGAGAATATCGAGTTCTTCGATACGCCGGATCAGGCTCGCAGCGCGGGCTATCGCGAATGTTTGCGCTGCCGCCCTGACGAGGTCGGGCGTGACCGGCAGGCGGTTGCGAAGGCGCTCGCCCTGCTGGACGAAGCGGAGGAACGGGTTGACCTGGACGAGCTTGCTGGCGCCGTTGGTTATGCGCCGCACCATTTTCAGAGGCTTTTTACGCGCGATGTCGGCCTCAGCCCCGCTGCCTATGGGCGCGGTGTTCGCGCCCGGCGCGCCGAGCGGGCACTCGATGACAAGGGGAGCGTCACCGATGTAATCTATGATGCCGGCTATTCCGGCCCGAGCCGGTTTTACGCCGATGCGGGAAAGCGGTTGGGCATGAGTCCGGGTACGCGCAAGCGCGGCGGCGCGGGGGAACGCATCCGCTTTGCGATCGTCGACAGTTCGCTTGGGAAATTGCTGATCGCTGCAACGGACAAGGGGTTGTGTCGCATCAGCTTCGACGAGGACGAGGCGGCGCTGCGCGCGCATTTCCCGCTTGCGGAACTGGCGCCACCCGATCCCGCCTTTGAAGCGCTGGTTCGCGAAGTGGTGGCCAGCGTCGACGATCCCGCGCGCGGGTGCGGGCATTTGCCGCTGGATGTGCGCGGTACCGCCTTTCAGGAAGCGGTATGGCGCGCGCTGCAGGCGATCCCTCCCGGCGAGACGCGAACCTATACGCAGGTCGCCGCCGCCGTGGGTCGCCCAAGGGCTGTGCGGGCCGCCGGCAGCGCCTGCGGGGACAACGGGCTGGCCATCCTCATTCCCTGCCATAGGGTGTTGCGGGGAGACGGCAGCCTTGGCGGCTATGCCTATGGGCTGGAGCGCAAGAGGATATTGCTGGATCGCGAAAGAGCGGCAAACCGCAAATCTGAGCCGTTAAAGCTTTAATATCTTCCGTTACCGGCAAAGTGCCGCTAGGGACCCCGGCATGACCGGACCACGCACTTTATATCAAAAAATCTGGGATGCGCACGTTGTCGAACGCCGCGATGACGGCACATGCCTTGTCTATATCGACCGGCATCTCGTCCATGAGGTGACCAGTCCGCAGGCGTTCGAGGGGCTTCGCGCGAGCGGGCGCAAGGTCCGTCGCCCCGACCTGACGCTGGCGGTGCCGGACCATAATCTTCCCACCACGGCGCGTGTCGACGCGCAGGGCAACCGCATCCCGATCGACGATCCGGAAAGCGCGGGGCAGCTCGAGGCGCTGGAGCGTAACGCGCCCGAGTTCGGCATAAAATATTTCGGTGCGACTGCGCCGGAACAGGGGATAGTCCATGTCATCGGGCCGGAGCAGGGTTTCACGCTTCCCGGAACGACGCTGGTCTGCGGCGACAGCCATACCGCTGCGCATGGCGCGCTCGGCGCGCTCGCCTTCGGTATCGGCACCAGTGAGGTCGAGCATGTCCTCGCTACGCAGACCTTGCTGCTCAAGCCCAGCAAGACGATGGAAATCCGGGTGGAGGGCGAACTGGGCCCCGGCGTCACGCCGAAGGACGTGATCCTGCATATCGTCGGCGCCATCGGCACGGCCGGCGGTACGGGCCATGTTATCGAATATCGCGGCCCGGTGTTCGAGGCGATGTCAATCGAAGGCCGCCTGACCGTATCGAATATGTCGATCGAGGCGGGCGCGCGGGCCGGTCTCTTCGCGCCCGACGACAAGACCTTTGCCTATCTGAAGGGACGGCCGATGGCCCCCCGCGGCGCTGAATGGGATGCCGCCGTTGCCTGGTGGAAGACGCTCGTTACCGACGAAGGCGCAACGTTCGACCGTTCGGTCGTTATCGACGCGGCCGACATCGTGCCGAGCGTCACATGGGGAACCAGCCCGGAGGATGTGGTGCCGATTACAGGCGTCGTTCCCTCGCCGGAGAGCTTCACCGATCCGTCCAAACGGGCAGCGGCGAAAAAGGCGCTCGACTATATGGGCCTGGAAGCTGGTCAGAGGATGCAGGACATCGCGATCGAAAATGTGTTCATCGGCAGCTGCACCAACAGCCGTATCGAAGATCTTCGCGCTGCGGCGGCGGTGGTAAAGGGCCATCATATTTCGGATCGCATCCGTCAGGCGCTGATCGTGCCCGGCTCGGGCCTCGTGAAGCTGCAGGCGGAAGCGGAAGGTCTCGATCGCATATTCATCGAGGCTGGCTTTGAGTGGCGCGAACCGGGTTGTTCCATGTGCCTGGGAATGAACCCGGACAAGGTGCCGGCGGGTGAACGCTGCGCGGCGACGTCCAACCGCAATTTCATGGGGCGGCAGGGGCCGGGCGCGCGGACGCATCTTGTGTCTCCGGCAATGGCGGCCGCCGCGGCGATCACCGGGCGGCTGACCGATATACGCGAATTCACGGGAGTGGCGGCATGAGAGCGGTCTTCTGGATATTGGCGCTCGGCGCGATCGCGAGTGCCGCGTTGGCGGCGAGCCTCAGCAGGGCCGAGCAGCCGGTACCGCTCAGCCTGACGCGGCTCGACTGCGGGGAAGTTCAGGTCAACGATCTCAATGCCTTTTCGGATACCGACGCCTATGCCGGACAGACGAAGCGGTTGACCGACAGCTGTTATCTCATTCGGCATGGCGACAGCTTCATGCTGTGGGACACGGGCCTTCCGGCCGCGCTGAAGGGTAAGGAAACCAACAGCGGCGACCCGATGTCACCGACCCTTTCGCGCACGCTGAAGGAACAGCTCGCGCAGCTTGGCGTAAAGCCGGAGCAGATCAGCATCGTCGGTATCAGCCATTATCATTTCGATCACACCGGGCAGGCGTCGGAGTTTCCACAGGCGAAGCTGATCATAGGGAAGGGCGACTGGGACGCGCTGAACGGTGGAGAGCCTCCGTTCGCCGCTGGCCCGAAGGGGCTTGCCCCCTGGCTTGCCGAGGGCGGATCGGTTGAGCCCATCGAGGGCGACAAGGATATTTTCGGCGACGGTTCGGTCCTGATGCTGGATATGCGCGGCCATACTCCAGGCCATCACAGCCTGTTGCTGTCCCTGCCCGAAACCGGCAAGATTCTGCTGACCGGAGACGTCGCGCATTTTCATGAAAATTACGACAGCAACGGCATCCCCGATTTCAACACCAACCGGGCCGACAGCCTCGCGTCGCTCGACCGGTTCAGGCAGCTTGCGAAGAATCTCGGTGCCACGGTGATCATCCAGCACGATGCGCGCGACATCGCGAAACTCCCTGCTTTCCCGAAGGCGGCAAACTGATGAAACCCGTCAAGACGATCGAAGGGCGCGCCTATCCGCTCGGCGTGAAGAATGTCGACACGGACATGATCATCGCGGCCAAATGGCTGAAAACTGTCAGTCGCGCAGGTTTGCTGCCTGGCGCGTTCGAGGCGTTGCGGCAACAGCCGGACAATGTCTTCGACGATCCCGCCTATCAGGGCAGCCCGATCCTGATCGCTGGCGACAATTTCGGCTGCGGCTCCAGCCGGGAGCATGCCGCCTGGGCGTTGGGCGAAATGGGTGTGCAGGTCGTCATCGCACCGAGCTTTTCGGATATCTTCGCAGGCAATGCATTCAAGAACGGGATATTGACCGTCGCGCTGCCGCAGGTGGCGATCGACCGCCTGATGGAGGTCGCGAAGACCGATCCCATCCATGTCGATCTGGAAACGCAGACGGTCACCACGCCGTTTCAGGATCGCTTCACTTTCGATCTCGACCCCTTCCGCAAATATTGCCTGCTCGGCGGGCTGGACGAGATCGGCCTGACGCTGGAGCGCACGGGCGCCATAGACGAATATGAGGGCCGGATTGCGCGCGATCGGCCTTGGGTGAAGCCAGCGCTTGCCTGAGCGCGCGGCCGCACCTATTTCATAGCAACAACAACCAGAACCGGGGCAAGAAAGCATGACCAATTTTGATGATCGCGAGCGCGCTTTCGAGGCCAAGTTCGCGCATGACGAAGAGATGCAGTTTCGCATTACGGCGCGGCGCAACCGGCTGCTGGGCGAATGGGCCGGCGCTAAGATGGGCCTCAATCCGGCGGAGACCGACGCCTATGCCAAGGCGGTGGTGCAGGCCGATTTCGAAGAAGCAGGCGACGAGGACGTGATCCGCAAACTGGTCGGTGACCTTACCAATGCCGGCATCGATATCGACGAGGCCGCGGTTCGCGTTGCCCTCGAAGAGCAGGCCGTCATCGCCCGTCGCATGTTCATCGAACCGTCGTAAAAGGGCGCACACGACATATGCCGATGGCTGCCGACGAAATCGCGGAGTTGATCCGCAAGGCCATTCCCGATGCCGAGGTCGAAATAACCGACCTTGCCGGAGACGGCGACCATTATGCGGCGCGGGTCAGTTCCGAGAGCTTTCGCGGCGTTAGCCGGGTGAAACAGCATCAGGCGGTCTATGCCGCGCTGGGCGGTCGCATGGGCGGTGTGCTCCATGCCTTGCAACTGACGACAGTCGTTCCCACCTGACAATATGCGCGTCATTATCGCCTTGAGGAGCCAGTCATGAGCCAGGAAACACAGTCACGGATCGCCGGTATCGTCAACGGTAACGATGTCGTGCTTTTTATGAAAGGCACGCCCCTGTTTCCACAGTGCGGTTTTTCCAGCCGCGCAATAGCGATCCTCGACCATCTCGGCGTCCAGTATGAGACGGTGGACGTGCTTCAGGATCAGGAAGTCCGGCAGGGTATCAAGGAATTTTCGGATTGGCCGACAATCCCGCAGCTCTATGTAAAGGGCGAATTTGTCGGGGGATCGGACATCATGATGGAAATGTACGAAGCCGGAGAGCTGACGCAGTTTCTCTCAGAAAATGGTGTCGCTGCTGCTGGCTGAAAGCCGCGGGACAGTCTCTTTTTTCGGATGTCATCGCTCTGAAGGGGGTCGGGGGATGCGCCGGGGAGACAAAAGCTGGCGACATCCCCCTGGGGTCAAGCGGGGTAGATACCCATTGTATCGCATGCTCCGTGCCAAGTTTCGGCAATCCCTGTTTTACGGGCATGGCGATGGTTAACGAAAATGACACGCCGTTTCTGGTTGTAAAAAAATCCGACAAAATTCAGCCATTTCCGGCTCGGTTGGTCGATTTGCCTGAAAGTTTCATTTTTGCGGAAAACCGGTTCCCACTTTCGCGCGCGATGCTTTAGGATCGGTGCATGGGAAGCACGGGGCCTTCGTTGAATCTGGAAGAGCTGCCGACGGGCGAAGCGATGGCGCTCTCGCCGCTGGTACGGCGCGTACTCGCACCCAATCCCTCGCCCTTCACCTATACGGGCACGCAAAGCTATGTCGTGGGGCGCGACGATGTCGCCGTGATCGATCCCGGTCCGGCCGAAGACGCGCATCTCGATGCGCTGATCGCGGCGGTAGCGGGGCGCCCTGTGCGTGCCATCATGTGTACCCATACGCATCGCGACCATAGTCCCGCCGCCGCACCGCTCGCGGAGAGAACGGGCGCGCCGGTTATCGGCTGTGCGCCGCTGACACTGGATGATGATGGTCCGCGCGCCGATGCGGCCTTCGATGCGGATTATCGGCCTGACGAGATACTGGAAGACAGCGGGCTGCTGCAGGGAAATGGCTGGAGCATCGAAGCGGTGGCGACGCCCGGCCACACTTCAAATCATCTCTGCTTGTCGCTGCGCGAGGAGGGCGCGCTTTTTACCGGCGATCATGTCATGGGCTGGTCGACCAGCATCGTTTCGCCGCCTGATGGCGACATGGCCGCCTATATGCGTTCGATGCAGAAGCT
>JBFXHW010000144.1:0-7015 GCA_050176605.1 Sphingobium sp.
TTGCTTGTGCCGGCCAAGCGGGCGTCGCGCTCATAAAGTAGAGCAACTTGGTCGAAACCGATCCAGCTAACCATCCCCCGAACGAAGCGATAGCGCTCTGGCATCGCATTTAGCTGATCTACAACGCGCCGGGTCATAAGACGAAAGTCCCCTGTATCTGTAGGAATTTCGACGTCTACCAACCGGCTCAGAACGCGATAAAAAATACTGGCAGATGCCCGCTTGAACGCCGTCTCGCCTTCGCGGCGGATGCGCTTTCCGTAAACGACATCGAAACCCTAATTGAGCTTTTCGAGCATCGAAGGCAATAATTCGGGCGGGTCCTGCAAATCGGCATCCAAAACAAGAACAGCCTCTCCACAGCATATCTGCAATCCGGCGCTCAATGCCAGTTGATGCCCATGATTGCGCGAGAGATTTACGCCGACGACATTCTCGCGATCGTCCGCCAATTCGCATATAATTGGCCAGCTTTGATCGCTGGACCCATCGTTCACCAGCACAATCTCGTAATCGCCCTGGCACACCTGTTTACAAACCAATTCAACCCGATCGACAAGTACATGCAGATTGGCTTCTTCATTGTAGCAAGGCACCACCACCGAAACGGCGGGTCTAGCGATAGCGCCAAATGATATGGGTTCGATTCCTGCAACAAAGTGCTCGGAACCTGGTAAAAAACTCATAGTGGCCCCCAGTGTTTCGAGCCCAAATTCTAGCGTTTCGATCGTTAACGATCTGTTACCGGCTTGGTCTCCAGGCTCGCCTTTAGCACTTTGTAAAAGTTTCCGGTTTATCCCTCGCCTGAACATTGTGGGAATGTTGAGAGCAATCCGCGGGGAAAAATGAGCGCATTTGGACGCAAGAACGGACCTGGAGCCATGCGGCCCGCCTTTGGCGTGGCCAAGCCGATGCATGTTGTCACGCCCAAATCGTCAAATCCGGGCGCAGACACGGCCGGCTCGCATGAAGGTGATATCGGCGGCGACCAGTTTCCCCCGATCGATTCCGCCGAACTGCCCGCGCTCGACGGCGCCGAAGCCTCGCTGGAAGAGCTCTCGCCGCAACAGGCGAAAAACGCTGAAGCAATGGCCAAACTGCAGGACCGCATGAATGCGGACCACAGCGACCTGAAGGCCGAGGGTTTCGATGCATCGGTACACAAGATCAAGGAGCAGGTGCTGCCGCGCCTGCTTGAGCGCGTCGATCCCGAGGCTGCCGCTACCCTGACAAAGGAAGAGTTGGCCGAGGAATTCCGCCCGATCATCATGGAAGTGCTGGCGGAGCTGAAGCTGACGCTCAACCGCCGCGAGCAGTTCGCGCTCGAAAAGGTACTGGTTGACGAGCTTCTTGGCCTCGGTCCGCTCGAAGAGCTGATCCAGGACCCGGACATCTCCGATATCATGGTAAACGGGCCGCTGCAGACCTATATCGAAAAGAAGGGCAAGCTGCAGATCGCGCCGATCCAGTTCCGCGACGAGGAGCATCTGTTCCAGATCGCCCAGCGCATCGTGAACAAAGTCGGCCGCCGTGTCGACCAGACCACGCCTCTGGCCGACGCCCGCCTGCCTGACGGCAGCCGCGTCAACGTGATCGTACCGCCGCTCTCGCTGCGCGGCACCGCCATCTCGATCCGTAAGTTTTCAGCCAAGCCGATCACGCTGGACAATCTCGCGCAGTGGGGCGCGATGAGCCAGAAGATGTGCACCGCGCTCAAGATCGCCGGTGCCTGCCGATTCAACATCGTCATCTCGGGCGGTACCGGTTCGGGCAAGACTACGATGCTGAACGCCCTTTCGAAGATGATTGATCCGGGTGAACGCGTGCTGACGATCGAGGACGCGGCCGAACTCCGGCTGCAGCAGCCGCACTGGCTGCCGCTCGAAACCCGCCCGGCGAACCTGGAAGGACAAGGCGCGATCACTATTGGCGATCTCGTCAAGAACGCCCTGCGTATGCGCCCTGATCGCATCATCCTGGGCGAAATTCGTGGCGCGGAGTGTTTTGACCTGCTTGCCGCGATGAACACGGGCCATGACGGGTCCATGTGTACGCTCCACTCCAACAGCCCGCGCGAATGCCTTGGCCGTATGGAAAACATGATCCTGATGGGCGACATCAAGATCCCGAAGGAAGCGATCTCCAAACAGATCGCCGACTCCGTCGACCTGATCGTTCAGGTGAAGCGCCTGCGCGACGGATCCCGCCGCGTCACCAACGTGACCGAGGTGATCGGCATGGAAGGCGAAGTCATCGTGACGCAAGAGCTGTTCAAGTTCGAATATCTGAGCGAGGACGAGCAGGGAAAGATCGTCGGCGAATATCGTTCGCTGGGTCTGCGCCCCTATACGCTTGAAAAGGCGCGCAGCTTCGGTTTCGATCAGGCACTGCTCGAAGCCTGCCTCTGACCTTCTGAGAAATCAAAACATCGCAGCGGGGTTGCCGCTCTTCCGTTTTCGCGCCACAGTTGCGCGGACCAGGAGATTTTTCATGCGCCCCGCCCCCCTTGCCGCAATCACCTTCATCGCCGCCTTTTCCCTCTCGGCAACGGCCGCGTGCGCCAATCATCATGAGGAAGCGCCAGCCGATGCAATCGCCGCGGCTGTCGCGTCCGAATCGCGAACACCGGCCAATGTCGCGCGCGACGGCTTTCGCCATCCGGCGGAGACGCTTGCCTTTTTCGGCGTGAAGCCGACCGACACGCTGGTGGAATATAATCCTGGTGGCGGCTGGTACACTGAGATTTTGGTCCCGCTCGTATCGAAAAAAGGTCGATATATCGGCACTCAGGGGGCGGGCGCCGGTCTCGAAGGACTGAAAGCGAAGTTCTCGGGCGAAAATGTCGGCTTTGCTGCCTGGCTGCCGGATGCGAGCGCCATAGCGCCGGGCAGCGTCGACACGTTGCTGACCTTCCGTAATGTTCATAATATGGTGATGCGCGGCACGGGAGCGGAGACGTTCGCTATCTTCTTCTCTCTGCTGAAACCGGGTGGTACTCTGGGCGTGGTCGACCACCGCTTGCCCGAGGAGCGCGACACCGCGCTGGAGAAGAGCAGCGGATATCTGAAGCTCTCGACCGTACGCAAACTGGCCGAGGACGCGGGCTTCGTGCTGGAGGCGCAGTCCGAAATCAACGCGAATCCTAAGGATAGCGCGGATTGGGAAAAGGGTGTTTGGACCCTACCTCCGACACTGACCCTCAAGGATCAGGATCGCGACAAATATCTCTCCGTCGGAGAAAGCGACCGGATGACGCTGCGATTCCGCAAACCCGCCACATGAGCGACGCCGCCGGCGAACAATCTGTCACGAGAGAAATCAGACCCTATTTCGCGATCTCGCTTCGACTGCTGTCGATGCTCATGGTCTCGATCATGTTCGCGCTCGTGAAACTGTTGAGCGAACGCGGAGTGAATCTCGTCGAATCGCTGTTCTATCGACAGCTTTTCGCGGTGCCGGTCGCCTTGACAGGCGTAATCCTGGGGCCTGGCCTGATCGCGCTCCGGCAGGCAAGAATGGGATTGCATGTCAGTCGCACGGCCATCGGGGTGTGCGGCATGGCCCTGAATTTCAGCGGTTTCATATTGTTGCCACTGGCTGAAGCGACGAGCATCGGCTTTACCGTTCCGATATTCGCGACCATCCTGTCCGTGATCTTTCTTGGCGAGCGCCCCGGCATCCACCGCTGGAGCGCGGTGGCGGCCGGATTTCTGGGCGTTCTTGTCATAGTGGGGCCGGGACATCATGCCGGTGTCAGTCACCTTGGTCTCGTCGTGGCGATCGGCGCGGCGATCATGACGTCCTGCATTTCGCTGCTGCTGCGGCACATCGGCAAGACGGAGCACCCTGCGGTGGTGGTATTCTATTTCTCCGTTCTGCCGCTGCCTTTTCTCGCTCTGGCCATGCTCTTCTTCGGAACGATGCACGATCCGGTGACATGGGCGATTCTGGCTGGCATGGGTCTTGTCGGCGGGATTACACAACTTTTGATGACGGCTGCGCTCCGCTGGGGGCCGGTGTCGCTTGTCCTGCCCATGGATTATTCCTCGCTTTTATGGTCGACATTGCTCGGCTGGCTCATATGGCAAAGCTGGCCGGGCCCTTTCACATGGGTGGGCGCAGCTATCATTGCGGCCAGCAGCCTCTATATCGCATGGCGCGAGCGCGTCCGGCATCTCGCACCGATCGATCGCGAGATTTCCGTCAACTGAAGCGATAGACCAGCGTCAGGTTATTGGCCGGCATGACATTGCAGGCCGTGCGCCGGAATCCGCGATCGGCCGCAGCGGCATCTACCGCGGCGACATCGCGCAGACCGAAGCGCTGGTCGCGCTCCTTCAGCTGCGCGTGAAAGGCCATGTTGCTGGGTGCCGTGTCGACGTCAGCCTTGAAGAAGGGGCCATAGAGGATGAGCGGCGCGCCCGACTCAAGCACGCGCTCGGCGCCCGCAAACAGGCCCAGTGTCGCTTCCCATGGGCTGATATGTATCATGTTGATGCATAATATCGCTGCGGCACGCTCGACTGGCCAATCGAGCAGCGCGGCATCGAGCGCCAGCGGCGGACGCAGATTGGGCAGATCCGCCTCCTGCCCCCACGCGTCTATCGACGCCAGCGCAGCCGGATCGGGGTCGGTCGGTTGCCATTCCAGCGCGGGAAAACGACCTGCGAAATAGGCGGCATGCTCGCCCGATCCGCTCGCGACCTCCAGCACAAGGCCCGAAGAAGGCAGTTCACCGGCGAGTACCGCGGCGATCGCGTCGCGGTTGCGCAGCGTCGCAGGCGCATGGCGCTTTTCGGGCAGTCCAGCCTGCCCCGCTTCGCTCGCGAACCATGGCCGCTCGCCCTTCACAGCCAGCGTCTCACGCGCGCCTTGTAGGCGAGATAGGTCGAACCGAATTTCTCCTCAAGATACCGTTCCTCCCGCGCAATGACCTGGGTCCGGACGATTGCGATCACGAGCGGCAGGAGAGCCAAAGCACTGATGCTCCGAAAGGCGATCGCGAGCCCGGCATAGAGCAGCGCCATTCCCAGATACATCGGGTTGCGAGTCCACGCATAGACGCCCTTGTCGACGACGGCACTGGTCGCTTTCCACGGCTTCACATCGGTTCCCGCCTGACGAAAGAGGCCCGAGGCGGCGAGGAGGAGCAGCAGGCCCGCCGCGATCAGCGGAACCCCAATCGCCCAGCGCGTCAGGACCGGCAAGGCCAACGACCATGGCAGAAGTCGGTCTACCGCCAGCCCGATCAGCAAAAAGCCCAGATAGACAAAGGGCGGTGGAAATGTGACGTGGGCGCTATCGGAATCGGCTTTCATGGCTTCGCCCTCCTTGCGGGCGAGGCTACTCTGCCGCCTCCACGTCGGCAAGGCCCGGCTCTTCCCACACCAGCACCGGCTTCCTCGCTGCCAGCGTTTCGTCGAGACGGCGGCGCGGCGCGAACCACGGCGCTCCTTTGAGCGCCTCGTCGCCTGCCTTTGCACGCCCAGCCACGGAGCGTAGCGCCATGATGAACTGATCGAGCGCCGCCTTGCTCTCTGTCTCGGTCGGTTCGATCAACATCGCGCCATGCACCACCAGCGGGAAATACATCGTCATCGGGTGATAACCCTCGTCGATCAGCCCCTTGGCGATATCAAGCGTAGAGAACCCTTCGGCCAGGTCCTTGTCGCTGAACAGCGCCTCATGCATGCATGGGCCGCCGGCGCCGAAGGGCGCATCGAGTACATCTTCCAGACTGCGCAGAACATAATTGGCATTGAGTACGGCGTCCTCTGCCACCTGCCGCAGGCCGTCGGCGCCGTGGCTGAGAATATAGGCGAGCGCACGGGTGAACATGCCCATCTGACCGTGAAAGGCGCTCATCCGGCCGAATGCCTTGTCATGCCCGAATTCGGCGGCATTCTCCTCCTCGACCAGATGCACCACGCCGTCCGCTGTCCGCGCCGTGAAAGGCAGCGGCGCATAGGGGCTGAGCGCTTCGCTGAGCACGACCGGGCCGCTGCCCGGTCCGCCGCCGCCGTGGGGTGTGGAAAAGGTCTTGTGAAGGTTGATGTGCATCGCGTCGACGCCCAGGTCGCCCGGGCGGACGCGCCCGACGATGGCGTTGAAGTTCGCGCCGTCGCAATAGACGAAGGCTCCGGCCGCATGAACCGCGTCGGCGATCTTCCTCATGTCGCGCTCGAACAGGCCGCAGGTATTGGGATTGGTGATCATCACCGCCGCCACGTCCGGCCCGAGGCGCGCTTCCAGAGCCGCCAGATCCACGCGCCCGTCGGCGGTGGCGGGAATATCCTCGACCCGGTATCCGGCGAAGGCCGCGGTCGCGGGATTGGTGCCATGTGCGCTCTCGGGCACGAGGATGACCTCCCGCGCATCGCCCCGCGCCTCGAGCGCCGCGCGAATGCAGAGGATACCGCACAGTTCGCCATGCGCGCCGGCCTTCGGGGTCATCGCAACGCCATGCATACCGGTCAGCGCGATCAGCCAGTGCGCCAGTTCGTTGATTACCCCGTAGGCCCCGCGAACCGTATCCTGCGGTTGCAGCGGATGGATATCCGCGAACCCCGGCATGCGCGCGACCTTCTCGTTGAGGCGCGGATTATGCTTCATCGTGCAGCTTCCCAGCGGGAACAGCCCGAGATCGATCGCATAATTCTGGCGCGACAGGCGCGTATAGTGACGCACCGTTTCCTGCTCGGAAAGTCCGGGCAGACCGATAGGGGCTGCACGCTCCAGCCCTGCAAGACGGTCCATAGCCGCCCGCGCCTCGGGCAGGTCGACTCCGGTTCGGTCGTTGCTGCCGATCTCGAAGATCAGCGGCTCCTCCAGCATCAGCGCGCGATTGCCGGTCTCGGTCGGCGGGCTCCCGATTTCAGGTGCCGCCGCCATTTCCGGCCGCCATCCGCTCTGGTTCCCAATGGGCTTGTTCATGCCAGAACCTCCTTCAAACCGGCGCAGAGCGCGTCGATATCCTCGTCACTCGTCGTTTCGGTAACCGCCACGACAAGTCCGT
>JBFXHW010000145.1:0-6974 GCA_050176605.1 Sphingobium sp.
GGACAAGCTGGAAGAGGGTTTCGGAGAATTGAGGAGAGTTGGAAATGACAGGTGTTGTCAGCCTGAAAAAAGCGCGTCAGTCGATACAGAGGCAGGCGAACGGCCGTGAAGAACTTGTTGAGGTAGCCGTAGAGCTTTTCGCTCAGAACGGATTTGCCGGTACTTCCATCCGCGATATCGCCGAGGCGATTGGTCGCAGCGTTTCCAACGTTTATCATTATTTTGAGAACAAGGAGGCGCTCTGGTTCGCCATCTTCGAGCGATCCGTGAAGACGCTGCCCGCCGATCTGCGTGACGCGCTCGACAATGTTTCGGAGCCGCGCAGCCGTGTTGAGGCTCTGATCCGCCGTCATCTGGAAGTGACGGAGCGCTATCGTCGCGAGGCCAAGATATTTTTCATTGATGACGAACGTCTTTCGCCCGCAGGTAACCGCATCAACAAGCGGATGCAGAAGGAAATTCTCGGCATCTATCTGGCGGAGATTGAAGGTCTGCAGGCGGCTGGTCTGTTCGTGGGCAGCGATATCAAGATCGCTGCGCTGAATATATTGGGTGTCATCAACTGGTATCTGCGCTGGTCGAAGCCCGGCGTGACGGCTGCCAAGCGCACCGAAACCGTCGACGAGATTCTCCAATTCATCTTGCGCGGACTAACCAGGGAATAAGTCTGGAAGTAATTCGCAGACGGCGACAAGCATAAAATTAGGAAGGGTTCATGGTCTTCACGATCGACATCGATACAGGCGGCACCTTTACTGACGGGTTCATCGCCGATGGAAGCGACGTTCGCACTGTAAAGGTGCCAACAACGCCGCATGATCTCACCAAGTGCTTCATTGATTGCATAGAAGCCGGCGCGGCGGCGTTCGGTCGGGACATCGCCGACTTTCTATACTTCACCGACATCATCCGCTTTTCCAACACGATCGGCACCAACACAATCATTCAGCGCAACGGCGCCAAGATCGGCTTGCTGGTGACTGCGGGCAAGGAAGGACTCGCTCCAACAGTCACTGATGGCAAGTCTGCACTCATTACGGCAGACATGGTGATTGGTCTGGAAGAAAAGGCAGACGAGGACGGGGTCGTTTGGCAAGCGCCTGACCGGAATGCAATTCTGGAGGCGGCACAGGCACTGGTCGATCGGGGCGCGCGCGGCCTGGTGGTCGCATTCGATAATTCCGATGCCAATCCGGCCAATGAGAGGCTGGTCAGGGATGTTGTGAAGGCCGAATATCCGCGTGACTATCTGGGATCGGTCTCGACCTTTCTTGCTTCCGATATTTCAGCGCGTTCGGGTGATCGTGAGCGCATCAATGCGGCGGTCCTCAATGCTTATATCCACAGCAAGCTGGCCCGGCTACTCTACAAGGCGGGCGAGGAACTGCGTCTGCGTGGCTATCGTGGAACCCTGTTCATTGGTCACAACAACGGCGCCGTCGCGCGGGTCGCAAAGACACGGGCGATCAACACATACAACAGCGGGCCGGCCGGCGGCCTCTATGGCGCACAGGCTGTAGGCCGCCTCTATGGCGCCGACACACTGATTTCAACCGACATGGGCGGTACATCCTTCGATATCGGCTATGTGAAAAACGGCCATCCCAGTTATGCGCTTCGGCCAGAAATTGAAGGATTTGCGTGCAACCTGCCGATGATGGCGATTGATGCGCTAGGCGCGGGCGGTGGTTCCATCGCTGAGGTGGTGGATGGTGTATTGCGTGTTGGGCCTCAGTCGGCTGGCGCGTTGCCTGGCCCTGCCAGCTTTGGTCTTGGCGGAACCAAGGCCACGGTAACGGACGCCAACCTTGTGCTTGGAATCCTTGATGCCGATCATTTCCTGGGCGGCGGAATGAAGCTTGATCCCGACAAGGCAAGAACAGCCATAGAGGCAGAAGTCGCGGGGCCGCTTGGCATCAGTGTCGAGGAAGCTGCCCTTGCTATCCGCCAAACGGTTGAGCGCTCAATGGGCGAAGCGGTATCTGCAGTCGCTGACCGGCTGGAACGGCCGGAGGGATTGCCAGTAATAGCCTATGGGGGTGCGGGCGCCATACACGCGGCCGATATCGCCACAATAGCGGGTGTCGACAAGGTGGTTATTACACCCTTTTCGGCAGTGTCCTCCGCATTCGGTTCCTCGCTTATGGACGTGGGACACATTTACTACCGCCGGACGGATGGCGTTGTCGCAATGCCGGAGGATATCGGGTCGGTAGCGCCACTGGTCGAGGCGATGGCAAAGGAAGGCGCCCGCGATATGCGTGGAGAGGGGTTTGATGAAAAGTCCATTTCCTCCAGTCTCCAGCTTTTCTGGTCGAACGACACCGGCGACAGGGAGTTTGTTTCGACTTCCTCTATTGATGCGCTTCTCGACAACGAACTGGCGGAGCAAATATTTGATGAGGCGGCCGCTACCATGAATGGTCACGGGCCCGCGCGCCTTGCCAGCGTGGGATATCTCGCCTCTGCTTCCGTTCCGCATTTCCAGTGGAACAAGCAGCCCCCGGCCAAGAGCGATACAAAAGTTGCGCTTCGCGGCGAAAGGCAGGTCTGGCTTGGCGGTGACGCGACCTGGGTTCCTACGCCGGTTTATGATCGCGCTGGGCTGGCCAACGGCCATGAAATTGCCGGACCCGCAATCGCCGAATCCTCTCAGACCACTATTTTCGTTCCGCCTGGGTGGCGGCTGCGTATCGACGAATATGACAATGCCTTGCTGGAGCGCGACTGAGCCATGACAAAATTGCGCATCACCGAATATCTCGCCATCGATATCGCTGCAGAGCGCTGGCAATGCAATCGCTGCGGGCACGATCTTGGACCGGCGTCAGCCAACTACAAGGAAGGGTGCCTGGTTGCGGAACGCGATCTCGCCGAGGTGCATCCGCCACTGGTTCACGGACAGGCCTACACTTACACGCCTGATAGCCAATATTGCCGCCTCGTCGAGTTTTACTGTCCCAGCTGCGCGACGATGCTCGAGAATGAATATCTGCCTCCGGGCCATCCGATCACGCACGAAATCGAGCTGGATATACCGGCACTCAAGGAGAAACACGGCGTTGAAACCACGCCGATCGGAGCAGGAAAGGCCTGAAGCCAATGGTCGCGACCATGCGAGCCATTTTGTCTGGAGAGGGAGCGGGGGGCGCAGTGCTCCCGCGTGTCGCGGCGCTTTCACGAACCGTCTGCGGTCAGGACTGGAGCGAGATCTCCGCCGATGCGACCCAGCTGGTGATGGCTGCCAAGCGCCTCTCTGGCCTCTTCGGTGCGGGTTGTCTTGTTCTCGGCGATGATCCGGAGCTGGTTAGCGGGGAGGGGCTTTGCTCCGACCGTGTTACCGTGCTTGCCGAGGCAGCCGGTCGGCTGACTGCCGAGAGCGATGCTTTGCCTGTTATCTGCATTCTCCCCGGTCCCATGGCACTGGCTGCGGCATCCGGTGCGGAGAATGTAAGCGAGGCGCTGAAACAGGGCTTCACAGAAGCCGCAGAGGCGCTGTGCGCCACCCAGCCTGAACTGTTGCTTTTCGATGAAAGTGCCGCAGGGGAAGAAGATCTGGGAGGCATGGCTGCTCGACGTATTTATAATACGCTTCGCAATGTTGCGGCCTATTTTGATGTGAAGATTGGCGCACTATTGCCTGCTGGCGTTGGAAGCGATGTCGGATCCCGCCTCAAGCTTGACGCGGCGCTTGTTGTTACTGGGCACGCGCAGTCATTCAGCGAGGTTATTGCTACCGGTTCTGAAGAGGAAATCATCACAGGCTTTTCGCTTCCGGCCGATGCCGCCAACAGCCTTTCCGCGATCGCGGGAGCGGCAGGAAATGCTGCGTTCCTGGTGAGCGCTCAGGTCGGCCAGGGTATGACAATCGATACCATGCACGAATTCATGCGCGCAGCACGAGACGCGCAACTATCATGACGAGGATGAGCGTATGAGCTTCACTGTTGGAATAGATGTCGGGGGTACCTTTACCGATTTCTACTGTTCGTCCGGCGCGGGCGATACGCTCACCGCAAAGACGCCTACAACCCATTACGACCTTTCCGTGGGGTTCATGCGCGGCATGGGCCTGCTTGCCAGGAAGCAGAAGCTGAAGTTGCCCGAGTTCCTGAGTGCGCTCTCTGGTGTGCGCTATTCGACGACGGTCGGCACTAATGCGCTGATCGAAAGGACTGGCCCCAAGCTGGGCCTGATAACGACGGCCGGTTTCGAAGACACGATCTATATCGGGCGCGGTCGCAGCTGGGCAGATGGACTGGGCTGGCAACAGGGCCGTGACCTTGCGCGGATCCAGAAACCGGAACCGCTGATCAGCCCTGACATGGTGGTCGGCGTGCGAGAGCGCATCGACTATGAGGGCAAGATCATAGCGCCGCTGACGCGAGAGGAAATTCTGGAAAAGCTTCAGATCCTCGTCGATCGCGGTGCGCAGGGCGTGGTGATCTCGCTGCTTTGGTCCTTCATCAATCCCGAGCATGAACAGTTCATCAAGCGCGTCATCGAGGAGGAATATCCAGAGGATTATCTCGGTTCGATGCATGTAGTGCTGTCATCGGAAATCTCACCCAAGGCGGGCGAATACACCCGCACCATGACCGCCGTCGTCAACGCCTATATCCATGGTCTGATGGCAGACGAGCTCAATCGGCTCGGCAATGAGCTGCGCGATGGCGGCTACAAAAAGCCGCTGACACTAGTACATAATACGGGTGGTACCAAAAAGGCATCTCGTACACGCGCTGTGCTCACCCACAATGCTGGCCCAGTGGCTGGACTACATGGCGCCGCAGCGCTTGGAGAACTGTCGGGCGACCGCAATATCGTCTTCACCGACATGGGCGGTACGTCGTTCGATATTGGCCTGATCGAAAATGGCGAGATCAAGGCGCATGACTTCATTCCGGTCATTGATCGCTGGCGCACGAACATCCCTGCGATCGAGGTGAAGTCGATCGGCGCCGGCGGTGGATCGATCGCGTGGATTAATCATTCGCTGGGCGACACGCTGGAAGTCGGGCCACAGTCTGCCGGATCAATGCCCGGGCCTGCCTGTTATGACAAGGGTGGCAAGGAACCAACTGTAACCGATGCCGACGTCATTCTTGGTCTCTATAATCCAGAAAACTATCTCGGCGGCGAGATGCTGCTCGATGTCGATCTGGCGCGGAAAGCGGTCGAAGAAAAGATAGCGAGGCCGCTTGGCGTTTCGGTCGAGGAAGCTGCCTGGCGCATCCGTCGCCTGATCGATGCTCGCATGGGCCAGGAAGTATTCAACGAAGTCGCTCTCAAGGGTCATGATCCGCGCAACTTCATACTCTATGCGTGCGGCGGCGCCGGGGGCGCTCATGCGGTCGGGTTCGCTCCGTTCATTGGTGTACGGAAGGTTGTAATTCCACTGCAATCGTCTGTGTTTGGTGCATTCGGTGCTTCGACCATGGCGATCAAGGAAGTGTGGGAGCGGTCGCGCGCGATGAAGCTCTTCAACTGGGTCGAGCAAAGCTATCTGTCCGACCTCGCGCTGTTCAATGAGCTGGTGGCGGAAATGGTCGATCTGGCGACGCGCGATCTAAAGCTCGAGGGCTACACTGAAGCAGAGATGCGGTTCCGGCTGGAACTCGATATGCGCTACGGCAGCCAGTACAATATGACACGCGTTGAAGCGCCAAAGCTTCAGTTGGACGGCGTGGCCGACGTCGAGGTGCTGTGTGAAGCTTTTACTCTTCGCTACGGGGAAATCTATTCGCCGGAGGCGACCTTCCCTGCTGGAGGGATCAATGTCGAGAGTTTCTTTCTTACCGCGTCGGTCGAGCGCGCTGCTTTTGGGCTGAAGTCGGAAACCGCAGCGCCAGATGAACCAGAGCCAAAGGCCCGTAGTGGAAACCGTCCGGTCTACTGGGATCCTTCGGAAGGCTTTATCGATACGCCCGTATTTGCTGCGGCGGCACTGAAATCTGGAAACCGGATCATGGGACCGGCCGTCATTGAGAGTGCCGACACGACCTATGTGGTTGCACCGGGGTGGGAATTTCACGTCGATCCGTGGCGCAACGGCGTGCTCGAACGCAAGCAGGACTGAATAATGGGAACGAGGAGATCATTATGAGCGGCATCGCCTATTCACGGGACCACGAAGTGGTTCAGAGGCTGCGTCCGGAACCTGTGACTCAGGCCGAGGCGGATGCACAGGCCTGCATCGATCCGGTGGAGTTCGATATCTTCAAGCACAAGATGCACATGATCGCGCTTGAGGGGAAGGAAACAACGATGAAACTGGGCGCGTCGACCGCGATGCGCTGGGGTGACGTTGCGTTCGGCGTCTTCACGCGGCAGGGTGACCTCGCCGTCTGTGCAACTGGTATTTATCACCATGCGGTGCTGGGACAGATTCCACTCAAATATGTCGTCAAACACTGGGTGGACGAACCCTCCGTTGGTGTGAATGACGGCGACAGCTTCTTCTATAACGACCCTTTTTATGCGGGTGTGCACAATGCCGACATGGGTCTTTCCATTCCGGTTTTCTACAAGGGTGAGCTGATGTGCTTCGTCGGTGCCGCCGTGCATACCGGTGAGGCCGGTGGTACCGAGCCAGGTGGCACCTGCAACACTGCCAAGACAAAATATGATGAGGGCCTGCTCGTACCGCCGATCAAGATTGGCGAGAACTATCAGTTGCGCGAAGACATCCTCAATATGCTCGCCGCCATGACGCGCGATCCGCGCACCATGATTCTCGATATCAAGGCGAGGCTGGCGGCTGCGCGTATCGCCCAGCGCCGAATCCTTGAAGTGATCGAGGAGAAGGGGCCCGAATTCTTCATCGGCGGTCTGCGCCGCATCCTGACCCAGACCGGTGAAGCCGCGAAGCGGCGCGTTTCCCAGCTGAACGACGGCATTTACCGCCAGCCGCGTTTTCTCGATACGGTTGGAACCGACCCCGGTCTTACCAAGATCAACCTTACCCTGATCAA
>JBFXHW010000146.1:0-6937 GCA_050176605.1 Sphingobium sp.
TGCGCCTGCCATGATGATGGCCCCATCGCCGTGCGTTATCCTCGTGGAAGCGGAACCGGCATCGCCCTGCCAGAGGTTCCGCAGAGGCTGGAAATCGGCAATGGCCGCATCGTCCGCGAGGGCCACAAGGTGGCCATTCTTTCACTCGGCACTCGGCTGGAAGAGGCGCTCAAGGCAGCGGACGCGCTCGATGCACGCGGGCTTTCCACCACCGTCGCCGATCTGCGCTTCGCAAAGCCGCTGGATGAGGCGCTGATCCGCAGGCTGCTCGCCAGCCATGAGGTCGCCGTCACAATCGAGGAAGGAAGCATCGGAGGTCTCGGCGCGCACGTGCTGACGATGGCGAGTGATACCGGGCTGATCGATACCGGCCTCAAGCTGCGTACATTGCGCCTTCCCGACCATTTTCAGGAACAGGACAAGCCAGAGCGGCAATATGCCGAGGCCGGGCTCGACGCCGACGGCATCGTTGGCACGGTCCTCTCGGCGTTGCGCCACAACAGTGCTGGCGTGAACGAGGCCCGAGCCTGAGCTTTTCCCGCAAAATCGGCCTGCTTGGCGGATCTTTCAATCCCGCGCATGATGGACACCGGAATATCAGCCTGTTCGCGCTGCGCGCGCTCGGGCTGGACGAAGTCTGGTGGCTGGTTTCTCCAGGGAACCCCTTGAAACCGCAGGCAGACATGGCACCGCTCCCTGCGCGCCTCGCCCGAGCCCGATACATGGCGCGACGGGCGCCCATCCGGCCAACCGCAATCGAGGCGCAGATGGCCACGCGCTATACGATCGACACGCTGCGGGCGATCAGGCGCCGCTACCCCCGCCACCGCTTCATCTGGATCATGGGTGCGGACAATTTGCAACAGTTCGACCAGTGGAAGAACTGGCGCGGCATTGCGCGCGCGATGCCCATTGCCGTGATCGCCCGTCCGGGCTATGATGATATCACTCAAGGTTACAAGGCCCTGAACTGGCTGCGGCGCTTCGTCCGGCCCGCGCGCCAGAGCAGAAACTGGACGAACTGGAGACCGCCGGCGCTCGTGCTGTTGCGCTTTCGCCCTGATCCAAGGTCGGCAACCCTGCTTCGGCGGGAAATCCCCCTCTGGCACCGTGAATATTCGGGCAAATCCGTGCGCGATGCAGTTACGCACCGCGCCGTTTCCGGCATCTCCCTTTCATGAAGGAGCGACATTGAACTCTATGCAGACCGTTCACGTTCCGGCCTCGAAGGAGTCCGACAGTTCCGCCGGTTCCGTGGCCCAACTCCATGCCATCGTCATGCAGTCTCTCGACGACGATCAGGCACAGGAAACCGTCTCCATCCCCTTGGCAGGCAAGAGCAGTATCGCGGACCATATGGTCATAGCGAGCGGCCGATCGTCGCGCCAGGTGGCATCGATGGCGCAAAAGCTTGCCGAACGGATCAAACAGCAGACCGGCCGCAGCGCGCGCATCGAAGGATTGCCGACGGCAGACTGGGTGCTGATCGATGCGGGCGATGTCATCGTCCACCTGTTCCGTCCGGAAGTCAGGAGCTTCTACAATCTGGAAAGGATGTGGGGCTTTACCGACGCACCGGCAGCGCAGGCAACGGCGCACTGATCTCGCCTTCCGCTGACGCGGAACCGACGCAAGCACGGGTGCCTTGGCCCTTCCGCCATAAGGCGGGATATAATAAGGCGTCATCATGTTGCTGCACATCATTGCGCGCGGGAAGATCGGCAGGTCTCCGGAAGCCGAACTGGTCGATCGCTATGTGAAGCGCATCGGCTGGCCCGTGCGCATAAGCGAATTGCCCGATACGGGAGGGAAGCCCCCCTCCCCCGCCGCTACACCATCGGTCACCCTGTTGCTCGACGAAAAGGGCAAGCAGTTGTCCTCCATGGAATTCGCCGAAAAGCTGGGACATTGGCGCGACAACGGCATGCGCGAATGCCGTCTGATGATCGGCGCCGCAGACGGTTTTGACGATGACGAGCGCGCGCGGGCAGACCTGCTGATAGCCTTTGGCCGGATGACATGGCCGCACATGATGGCGCGGGCGATGCTGGCCGAACAGCTTTGGCGCGCGACATCCATCCTTGCCAATCACCCCTATCATCGCGATGGATAGACGGATGCGGAGGGGACGGCTCATTTTCGGCGCGGCGACGGCCATGCTCCTGACAATGGCGGGTAGCGCCGACGCGCAGAAAATGGTGGTTCCCGGCCGAGCGACCAGCATGGCCGAACAACAGAGGGCACTACGCGAGGCTAATGCACAGGCGGCCAGCGCGCGGGCGCAGTCAAGACGGCTGGATGGGCAGGCGATGGAGGCCACGGCAGAAGCGGACAAGCTGGCGGCGCAGTCTGCCGCGCTTGCTGCCCGAATTCAGCAGAGCGAGGCAGAGATTCGCGCAGGCGAGACGCGCATCGCAATCGTCAATCAGCAGATCGCCGACCAGTCGGCCCGCCTTGCGGCCCGCCAGGGGCCCCTCATCCGCCTTGCCGCCGCACTACAGAGCCTGTCTCGCCGACCGCCCGTCTTCGCCCTGCTTCAGCCCGGCAGCCTTCGGGAGACCGTGCATGTGCGCGCAGTGTTCGATCAGGTGCTGCCCGCAATCCGCCGCAAAACGGCGGCGCTACGCGCCGAGATCGCCCGATCGCGCCAGCTCCGCGCCATGGCCGTGAACGCCCGGAAATCTCTGGAGGAAGGCAAGATCCGTCTGGCGACGCAACGGGTCGACCTGCAGAAACTGGAAACGCGCAAGCGCGTCTCTGCCCGTGGCCTTGCCTCCAACGCCACGCTGGAGGCGGAACGCGCCACCGCGATGGGCGAGCGGGCGCGTGATATCGGCGACCTGATGCAGGAGCTGGAGGCAGCGGGAGACGTTCGCCAGCGGCTGGCGGACCTGCCCGGACCCGAACCGCGCCCCGCCGCACCGGGAGAGGCGCGCGCACCGCGGCAGGAATCCGCCGCCGCCGCTGCCGGACACGCCCCTGCCTACCGCCTGCCGGTGGTGGGCGCCCTTGTCACCGGCATGGGCGAACTGTCCGAAAGTGGCGTGCGCGCACGCGGCGTCGGCATCGCCACCGCACCGGGGGCGCAGGTCGTCGCGCCAGCCCAGGGCAGGATCGCATTCGCCGGTCCCTATCGCGGTTTCGGCCAGATCGTGATCATCGATCATGGCGAAGGCTGGTCGACCCTCATCACCGACCTCGGGCGGCTCACCGTCGAGGTCGGAGAAACGGTGCGTCAGGGCGAACCCGTCGGCACAACGGCCCAGCGGGCGAACCCCGTCGTCACGGTCGAATTGCGGCGCCAGGGACGGCCCGTCGATATCGTCGCCGTTGCAAGCGCCCGTCCATGATATCGCCATGCCCGCGCCATCGGATGACTTCCCAAAATCATCTCTTTGCGGTCGAGTGGCCAAGCCCTATATTCGACAGATTGTGATCCAGGATCGGAGCTCTATGAAATCCTCGCTGTTCCGCAATGTCGCGGCCCTCACCGCGCTTGCGCTCATTCCTGCCACCACCGCTGCGCTCGCCGAAGCGGATGCCAGCAACTATGCCGCGCTCAGCGAATTCATGGACGTGTTCCAGAAGGTCCGCTCCGACTATGTCGAGAAGGTTGACGACGAAAAGCTGATCCGCGGCGCGATATCGGGTATGCTTTCCAGCCTCGATCCACACAGCAGCTTCCTCGACGAGAGCGACTTCTCCAACCTGAAAACACAGACCGAGGGGAGCTATGGCGGCCTGGGCCTCTCGGTCACGATGGAAGACGGCGTGGTGAAGGTGATCGCGCCGACTGCGGATACGCCCGCCGCGCGCGCCGGAATAAAGGCAGGCGATTATATCACGCATCTCGATGGCGAACTGATCTATGGCGAGACGCTCGATCAGGCGGTCGAGAAGATGCGCGGCGCGCCGGGCACGTCGATCGGGATCACGGTCGTGCGCCCCGGTCGCGACAAACCCATCGAGCTCACCGTCACGCGAGAAGTAATCGACATCAAGCCGGTGAAGTGGGAAGTGAAGGACGGCATCGGCGTCATTCAGATCATCAGCTTCTCCGCCGACACGGGCGCCGACGTGCGTTCCGCCATCCGCAGTATCGACAAGTCGCTTGGTCACAAACCGGTTGGCTATGTGCTCGACCTGCGGTCCAACCCCGGCGGCCTGCTGGACGAAGCCGTCTCCACCTCTGACGTGTTCCTGCAAAGCGGCGAGATCGTTTCGCAGCGCGGTCGTCAGCGCGGCGACATAGAACGCTATTTCGCCAAGAAGGGCGACGATACCGATGGCGCGCCACTGATCGTGCTGGTCGACAGTGGGTCGGCATCAGCGTCCGAGATCGTCGCTGGCGCGCTGCAGGATCAGCATCGCGCGCTCGTCATGGGCGAGCGAAGCTTCGGCAAGGGCAGCGTCCAGACGCTGTTGCCGCTCTCGCAGACGACAGCCCTGCGCCTTACCACGGCGCGCTATTACACGCCTTCGGGGCGGAGCGTTCAGGAGGGCGGCATCAAGCCCGACATCCGCGTGCCACAGCTTTCCGATCCCGACTACAAGTCCCGCCCGAAGTTCCGCGAGGCCGACCTTGCCCGCCACCTGATCAACGAGGTGAAGGCAGGCGACCCGAGCCT
The DNA here is from genome assembly GCA_050176605.1 of Sphingobium sp. GTDB lineage: Bacteria > Pseudomonadota > Alphaproteobacteria > Sphingomonadales > Sphingomonadaceae > Sphingobium. Next base: position 4,629 of record JBFXHW010000146.1, read on the forward strand.
TGAGGAGGACCTGAAGGACGACCCGCGCTTCGCGATGACGGCCGATGAACTCAAGGCCAAGGGAATCGACGATTTCCAGCTCTATTACGCGCTTCAGACGATCGGAAGGCTGAAGACCCAGCCGCTGAAAAGTGCCGGAAACTCTACCGAGGCGCTGAAAAAGGTAGCAACGAAATAACCGGGCGGGAGGGCCGTTCATTGCCCGTTCGGGTTCGACGCCGGACAATGCCGGGATGACGTGCACCGCCCGAGCCGCTATAGCGCGGCCATGATCCCTTCCCCGAATCTTTCGCCGGCCCGACTCATTGCGATCTTAACGCCGGTCCTGCTGCTGGGCGGCGCGCTGGGCTCGCAATATATAGGCGGTCTCTATCCATGCGAGATGTGCATGTGGCAACGCTGGCCCCACCTCATCGCGATCTTCTTTGCGCTTGACGCGATTGCTTTGCGCAACCGTCCCCCGCTTTCCGCCCTGTTCGCCGGGCTGGCCGCGCTGGCCATCGCGATATCCGGTGCGATAGGTGCCTTTCACGCCGGCGTCGAATATGGCTGGTGGGAAGGTTTCACCGCCTGTTCAACACCGGCGGCCGGAGGAAGTGCGGCGGACATGCTCGATACCATCATGAAAGCTCCGCTGACGCGCTGCGACACGGCGCCATGGTCGCTCTTCGGCATTTCCCTCGCGGGCTACAATGCGATATTCTCGCTCGGCGCAGCGGCGTTGGTCGCCGCACTGCTCTTCCGCTGGAACAAGGAGACCGCATGAGCGATTTTCCCCGCCCTGTCAGGTCTCGTGGCGGCAGCCGCGCCTGCATGCTGCGGGTCGATCAGGCTGGCGAATATGGCGCAACGCGCATCTATGCCGGGCAACTCGCCGTGATGGGCGATCGTCACCCGATGGCGCGTAGCATATCCGCCATGGCGGCACAGGAAGATCGACACCGGAAGCATTTCGACGCAATGATCGCGGAACGCGGCGTACGCCCGACCCTGCTCCAGCCGATCTGGCAGGTTGCCGGTTTTGCGCTGGGCGCTGTAACGGCAGCTATCGGGCCAGAAGCCGCAATGGCCTGCACGGCCGCCATCGAAACGGAAATCGATCGCCACTATTCGGCGCAGCTCGAAGAACTGGGCGATGCCGACACGGAACTCTCCGACGCGATCGGGGATTTTCAGGCCGAAGAGGTAGAACATCGCGACACCGCCATCGCCAGCGGAGCCGAGGACGCGCCGGCCTATCCGCTGCTTTTCGGCGCCATACGTCTCGGCTGCCGCGCCGCAATCGCCCTTTCGAAGAGGATATGAACATATGAGGAAGATCCTGATCGCAACCGCCCTGATTGCCGGAACAGCGCCTGCCGTGGCTCAGGAGACACAGGCGGGACCACCAGCCGAAAAGATCCGGCAGGTCATCGTCTATGGCAACGACCCCTGCCCGAAGAGTGAGGGTGATGAGATTCTCGTCTGCGCACGGCAGGATGAGAAGGAACGCTATCGCATCCCGGAAAACCTGCGGGGCGAGCAGCCGCCGGGGTCTACCGCCAACGAGGCGTGGACCAACCGCGTCAAATCGATCGAGTATGTCGGCCGATCGGGCACGGAGAGCTGTTCGCCGGTCGGCGCCGGCGGCTTCACCGGCTGCTTCAACCAGATCGCCGCCGCCGCCAAGGCCGAGCGCAAGCAGATGGGCGACGCGAGTTGGGCCGATCTCGTGGCGGCTGAGCGTGCCAAGCGCCTTTCCACCATCGACGAAGATTCCGAAGAAATCGAAGCGCGCGTCAAGGCCGAAGAAAAGGCAAAGGCAGAAGCCGCAACCGATGCCGGTAGCGTCGAACAGAAATAGACACGGCACTCGATAAAGCCTGCGTTCATGCAAGGCGTGCGAACATCCGATGATGCGCTGCTTGCCCGCTATACTGTTTGTTCTGACACCGCTCGGCACGCCGTTTGCGGCGCAGGCAGTCGAGCCGTCACAACGGGTTCTTGCGCTTGTCGTCTATGGTGACGATCCTTGCCCCCAGGGGCAGGGCGAAGATATCGTGGTCTGCGCCCGCAAGCCCGAGGCAGAACGCTATCGCATTCCCAAGCCGATCCGGGACAAGCCCGCGCCCGCAGGCGGTCCCGGCTGGTCAAACCAGGTTGCGCTGATGGAGGAGGCCGGGCGGGCGCTCATCCCCGGAAGTTGCTCAGTCAATGGCAGTTACGGGTTCACCGGCTGCACCGCCGCGATGATCCACCAATGGTATGCCGAACGGCGCATGGAGACATCGAAGGATATTCCCTGACAGGTGACAAGCGGGTCCGGCAAC